>JAHDIL010000013.1 GCA_020630835.1 Verrucomicrobiota bacterium | reverse complement strand
GGCGATAAAGCGCCCACGAGTAGCCGACCATTCCAGGCCCCCAACCGAACTGGGCTTTGGCGTAGTAGGGCCAGATGGCTGGGAAGACGGTGAAAGCGAGCTCAAGAAGAAAGAAGACAATAACAAGGCGCGAGATATTGCCGAGCTTTTTCACTGTTTGGAAAACCCGCAGCGGATTTACTTTTGTCGTTTCGAAGCGTCGACGATTTGTCTTTGTGAGGGTCTCGGGTAGAAAAATACATCCGAGCACAAAGTTCAGCCCGGCTAGCACTCCAGCAGTGATGAAAGGTGCGCGCGTCCCAAACGCTTCGCCGAGAGTGCCGCCTAGAATGGGGCCGACAATAAAACCAAGACCGAGTGCGGCGCCTGTGAGACCGAATTGCGTCGACCTTTTTTCCTTAGGAGTCACATCGGCGATGCTAGCGTTTGCCGCGGCAACTGTGGCTGCGGTGATGCCGCCGATGGCGCGTGCGACGATAATTAGCCAGAGATCCTGGGCGAACACCAGGACCACGTAGTCCACCGTCATAAAGAAAAGGGAGGGTAGGATCACCTTACGCCGTCCGAAAGTATCGGAGATCTGTCCCAGCAGCGGAGCAAAGAGAAACTGCATAAGGGCGAAAACCGTGGCTAGGATACCGCCCCAAGTAGCCGCCTTAGTCAGGTTCGGAGCACCGATTTCCTCGAGTAGATCTGGCATAACGGGCACGATGAGCCCGATACCCACCGTATCGAGAAACAGGGTGAGGAGGATGACCAGGAGAGCGGATCGAGACATTGGGGGGGCTGCTGCCACTCTGGCAGAGTAGGCGGAGAGGAGAAGTCTGCAATTACGCGATTCAGCAGCGCGGATAACTGGACGGTTTCTCTGTCACCCTTTTTTGCTGGAATCTTCACAGAAGATGGGCAAGTATGGCCGACTAGTTGGGGAGGAACCCCACAAAAACCTAGAAACTTTTTCACTCCCAACCCTTTTCCGCTGTGGAATTTTCAGATATTCAAAAAATTGTCGAACTGATGGATGAGCATGGTCTCTCTCAGTTCAAGCTTGAGCAAGACGACACCAAACTTGAGCTGAAAAAGGGTGGCGATCTGGATGTTGGTGCTGTTCAACAACTCCTCAGCAGCATGCCTGCTGCTCCAGCGGCCGTGGCAACAGCGCCGGCTGCTATGGCTGCTGCTCCTGCATTACCGGGGGCAGCCCCGGCGGACGAGGGTCTTCCTGCTGGCGTCGAGGAGATTACTTCGCCTATGGTGGGGACTTTCTACACCTCACCAGACCCGGATTCCGACCCATTTGTGAAGGTGGGTGCTAAGGTCTCTGCCGATTCGACCGTCTGCATCGTCGAGGCGATGAAGGTGATGAATGAGATCAAGGCGGAAGCCAACGGCGAGATCGTCGCTGTCCTGGTTGAAAACGGCACGGCTGTTCAGTTTGGAGATCCTCTTTTCCATATCAAGAAGGCGTAGCGGGCTGCCACACGGCCTACCTGCTTTCTAACCGGCATTCTTTGCCAACCCCTTTTCCGAAGACATGTTTAAGAACATTCTCGTAGCCAATCGTGGCGAAATCGCTCTCCGTGTTATCCGGGCTGCCAAGGAGCTTGGTGTCAGGACTACGGCAGTTTATTCGGAGGCTGATGCGGACTCCATGCATGTGCAATTGGCCGATGATGCGATCTGCATCGGACCCGCACCTAGCGCCCAGTCATACTTGAGCATGGATGCCATCCTCTCCGCGGCAGAGATCGCCAACGTTGATGCTATTCATCCCGGCTACGGCTTCCTATCGGAAAATCCGCGTTTTGCGAAACTCTGTGAGACTTGTAATGTAAAATTTATCGGGCCTTCGTCTGAGGTTATCTCTCTGATGGGAGATAAGAATCAGGCTCGAGCCACGGCGACTAAATATGGCGTCCCGGTGACACCTGGTTCGGATGGTATCGTCGAGACGGAAGAAGAGGCAGTTAAAATCGCCGAGGAGATTGGCTATCCAGTCATGATCAAGGCTTCAGCGGGTGGCGGGGGGCGCGGAATGCGTCCAGCTCTGAATAAAGCGGCGTTCGTCACTGCCTTCCACGCAGCGCGCGCCGAAGCTCAGGCGTGTTTTGGCTCCAGTGATGTCTATATCGAGCGCCTGGTGGAGAATCCGCATCACGTCGAATTTCAGGTCGTGGCGGATAGTCAAGGGAATGTCAAGGAACTGGGTGAGCGTGACTGTTCGATGCAGCGCCGTAATCAGAAGATTATTGAGGAGACCCCATCACCCCTAATCAGCGATGATCTGCGCAAGCGCATGGCTGAGGCATCTGAGGCACTGGTGAAGAATATCGGCTATGAGAATGCTGGAACTATCGAATATCTCGTAGACGACAACGAAAACTTTTATTTCATGGAGATGAACACCCGAATCCAGGTGGAGCATCCCATTACTGAGGAAGTTCGGGGCTGTGACCTCATTAAGGAGCAAATCCGTATTGCCGCGGGGCAACCTCTCTCTGAGCATGTCCTCTACAGTGAGCCGCGTGGGCACTCCATAGAGTGCCGGATTAACGCCGAAGATCCCTATAACAACTTCGCCCCCAGTCCCGGGAAGATTAAGTTATTCTATGCTCCCGGTGGTCGTGGTGTCCGGGTAGATACTCACGTTTACTCCGGTTACGAAGTGCCATCGAATTATGATTCGATGATCGCTAAGCTGATTGTCACGGGCGCCACGCGTGAGATCGCTATCCAGCGGATGATCCGTTCGCTCAATGAGTTTGTCATTCACGGGATTAAGACGACGATTCCGTTCCAGGCGTCTATTCTCAAGCACAATGCTTTCCGTTCTGGTGATTATAATATCGCTTGGGTGGAGAAGTTTCTTGCGTCACAGCCTGCTCCTCCGGAATTGCCTGAGATCATGGTCGATCAAGGGTGAGGGTCTTTATTGGTATCTTTGTAGGGTAGCGGATAGCAAATCTGTTGCCTCCTCTACGACGGTTCCCCACTCACCCATCGTGCTCTGGCGGAACAGTTTTGCCAGGGGATACCAGGGGGTTGACGGTCCGGCGTGCCACCAACGCCAGTCGGCGTGCTTAGGCAGTAGGCACCAGGTGGGCTTTCCCATGGCTGCTGAAAGGTGGGCGACACCGGTATCGATGCTAATGACAAGATCCATCTCATCTACTATTCTTGATAGATCCGCGAAGTCTGCCATGAAAGGAGCCAACTCGGTGATGTCTTCCGTAAAACCAGCTTCGTCGATCTCTTGCGATGCCTCGACGTTGTGGAGATGGTAGAATTTTACGGCTGTCCCAGCCTTTCGTCCCGTTTCAATCAAAGGTTTCAGAAGGGCCACTGGCAAGCTTCGGTCGGATCTCCTTTTTGCCTCGCGGTCGCTACCGATCCACATGAGACCAATGCGGAAAGTCCCGGGCGTCCGGCCGGTTAGGCAATTCGGTAGGGCGCCAGGTGCTCGATTAAGGTAGCGCTGCCCTAAGACATTTAGCTCAGAGAGGCCCAGCCCCAGCCGATAGGGAATGGCGCTCATGTGCGTCCAACAATGGATGCTAAGGGCAGCGCTCTTATCGTGGACCTCACCGAGCTGGGGGTTCGCCTGCATAAGTGTGACGATGGCTTCTTTATAGTCGACCACTACGTTGTTTGCGATATGGCGCAGGGCAGGTAGGAAACGGCAGAATTGGAAAGTGTCTCCAAAACCCTGTTCATCTACGACCAGGATATTTTTGCCCTCTAGAGATTCGCCCTTCCACTCCATGTGTGCGGGAAGGCGTTTCACGTGCTCGAGGTTTTCTCGAACCCAGTGGTATTCTCTCCAACCGCGTTCGAACTGGCCGAGGCGCAGTAGATACATACCCAGTAGCATATGGGCTCGAGCATCCTCGGGCTCTTGGACGATCGCGTTTTCCGCTGCTTCGATTCCGTCTTGGTGATTGCCTAGATGATAATGACAAGCCGACAGATCACCATACATTCTGCCAGTGCGAAACCCCTTCTCAAACAGAGTCTGGAAACCGGCGAGAGCTTGATCGAACTCCCCGTTCGCGAAGTGCTCTTGTGATTTGTCCGCTAGCTCGCGATTCACGCCCAACATAGTGTTCTGTAATCTGAATACAAAAAACGGGCAGCCGATTTCTCGGCTGCCCGCACTGTCTAACGGAACGTTAGATCGTTGTCTAGGATTACTCGGAAGAAACAGCAATTGCGTCGTCGCCGCGCTCACCTGTCCGGATACGGACAGCGTCTTCGACAGTCGAGACGAAAACTTTTCCGTCACCGATCTTGTTGGTGGAGGCGGCCTTAACGATGGTATCGACTACGTTGCCGGCATCCGCATCGTCAATGACGATTTCGATCTTCACCTTTGGCAGGAAGTCGACGGTGTATTCTGATCCACGGTAGATTTCGGTGTGACCCTTTTGGCGTCCGAATCCTTTGACTTCGCTAACGGTCATCCCGTGAACGCCCGCTTCCGTGAGGGCTTCTTTTACTTCTTCCAATTTGAATGGCTTGATGATGGCTTCTACTTTTTTCATATATTTGTTTAGTTGTTAAAGTTTGGTGATGATCACCTGATGATCTCTATGTATTGCACCCATCGTGCCAAGTCGGGTTCCGGGTGATGCCAAATTCCAATGAAAATTCCCCTTAACTACTGAACAAGAACAGGTAAGGAGATTTAACCTATAATTTTGTGTCGGCGACGATATAATCAAAGTGGTAAATAAGTTGCCATATTATGGTAAGTAATTTACCATAAGCATCATGGGCAAGCAGTTGGTTTTTGCATTTGGGAAAAAATGTTTTAGCAAATCTCTAACCGAGAAGCTGGAGAGTGGTTGCGGCATCGAAATTTCCACGTTTGATGGGCGACCTGAGGACTTACGGCATCTTGATGGTCAGTCTGAGCTACTTTGCTTGTTTGTCCGGGCGGACTTGGGAGTCAAAGAAGGCTTACGACTTTTCGAAGGGATTCGAAAGCGGAGCGGGCAAGTGCCGATCGTAGTGGTTGGAGAGTCCTCGGACAGTCGTTCTGCGATTTCCGCTATCAAGGCAGGGGCTTACGATTACTTGGAGGCACCGATTAAGCTGAAGGAGGTTCGAGCGATTATCGAGGCCTTGCAGAAGCAGTCGCAACCCAGCACGAGTAGTGAGGTGCTGCAGCCCGTGCGTCTAGAAGCAACCATGGATGAGTTGGTTGGCCGAAGTCAGGCGATGGTGGAGGTATACAAAGCCCTAGGACGCCTTTCGCCAACTCCAGTGACGGTATTGATCCGCGGCGAAACAGGGACAGGCAAAGAGTTAATAGCGCGCGCACTTCATCGACACGGTCATCGTGCTCATCGACCGTTGGTGACCGTGAATTGTGCCGCCATTCCTGAGAAGTTGATTGAATCAGAGCTTTTTGGGCATGAGCAAGGAGCCTTCACCGGGGCTCATAAGCGGCATATCGGTAAGTTTGAGCAAGCGCACGAGGCGACTTTGTTTCTCGATGAGATTGGAGATTTGGATCTATCGCTGCAGGCGAAGCTGCTACGAGTTTTGCAGGAGCGGCAGATTCAGAGGGTCGGTGGGCGCGAGGATATCCCGGTGGATGTCCGGATTCTTGCTGCTACGCATAAGCCATTAGAGGCAATGATCGAGCGAGGGGAGTTCCGTGAAGATCTATTTTTTCGCCTCAATGTAGCGACTGTCCGGCTTCCTCCCTTGCGAGACCGTTTGGGTGATGTGGCACTGTTGTGCGTGCATTTTCTGGAGCAGGCTTGTCGTGAGTTGGCGGTGCCGCCTGTTGGGCTCACTCGGAATGCCTTATCTCGACTGGAGAGAGATCCGCTCCGGGGGAACGTCCGTCAGTTGCAGAATATCATACGAAAAGCAGTGCTGCAGTCTAGAGGTTACCCAATCAACGAAAGTCTGATCGCCAGTCTTCTAAATGAAGTAGGAAACCGTGCTGAGCGTGGTGGTGAGAGCGCTGAGGTATCGCCTTTTGAACCTTCGTCAGCGGCGGAATCCTCCCCGCCTGAGATGGCGGGAGAGCTTTCACATCTTTGTGGAGAGCTACTGGCGGATGCGGCCGATGGAAGAATCAAAGCGGCGCTGCCTGAGATTACCGAAATGATCGAGGAGCATCTGGTCCAAGCGGCGCTGCAACGGGCCGAAGGAAATTTGTCCCAAGCAGCTCGATGGATAGGGTGGTCTCGTCTGACGTTGCGGGAGAAAATGAAGCGCTATGAGATTGAGAATACCTTCCGACGCTCGTGAAGGGTTACCATGCGCGGAGATCTGCGGCGACGGCCGCAATCGGATGACTCCAGTCCTGATACACGGTTTGTCGATAGATGGGCAGATCGGGATACCAGTGGCTGCTTCGCGAAGGCGGACCCCACCGGGCGTCAGCGAATCGCGGCAGTAACATCCACACCGGGCACCCTAGGGCTGCCGCAAGGTGTGCCTGTGCCGTATCAACCGTGATGATAAGGTCGAGCTGCATCATGAAGGATGCCGTGTCGAGAAAATCGCCTAGAGACTCAGCGAGTTCGGTGACGTTGCGCTCATAGCCGTGCTCAGCGAAAAGCTCTCGAGCGGAGCGATTCTGTAAGTGATAGAAATGCAGATTGCATTCATCTGCTAGATCGAGGATTGGCCGGAAATCGTCAAAGGGGATACTCCGCGGTGTGACGATACCGCGTTCCTCATCGCTGCCGTTCCACACGATACCGACTTTTCTAACGTTTGGATCTAAGGGCTGCTTTGTGGGCAGGTGACGCGCAGCGACTGCCGTCTGCGTGACACGCAGATAGGGGCTCTCGAAGGCCGCCTCTTCTGGCTGCAAGCGCAATAGATAAGGCAGGTCTGAGGTCCTAGTCCAGCGGAAGTCAGTGATTTTCGAGTCGGTGACAACGTCACCTAAGTGGCGATTCTGTGCCCACAGAGCTCTGAGAGCAGGGCGCATCTGCCACATGATGCGGGGAGCTAAGTCTTTCTGAATTCGTTCCGCGAGTCGGCCGAACATAATGGTGTCACCGAAGCCCTGTTCATCAAAGATGAGCAAGGTAGGTCCGTCTAGGGGCTCGCCATTCCAGCGCAGATGGTCTGGTAGATCTGGGCGTGGTGGGGCGAAGGCTTCTACGGATCGGTAGTTATCCCAGCCCTGATCCCAGTCTCCGAGCATGAGTTGGCTAAGGCCCAGCTGGAATCTAACTTGATGGTTGTCTGGATTCTGAGTGAGTGCCTCGCGAGCAGCCGTTTGGGACAACGCATACATCCCACTGCGGTAGGCAGAGGCAGAGAGCCCACGATACACCTTGGCCGACCGGAAACCGCGGGCGATTAGCTGACCATAACAGGCGACGGCTAGATCAAAGTCATTCCGCGCATGAGCTGCCTGAGCTTTCTGATAGAGTTCTTTATTTTTTCCGAGCATCAGGAGATGGCGCGGTGTCTCCTCCACCTCGAGGCAGTTAAGCGTTCGGGAGAACGAGCCGGGCGGCAAAGGTTTGGTCCGCGGATTGAAGGCCTAGCTTGAGGCCCATTTGAGCTGATAGCACGGCGGCGAGCGTGAGTCCAAGTCCAAAGTGTTCGCCACTTTTTTGCGTTTCAAAAGGCCGAAAGAGCTTGGGTAGCTGGGTAGCGTCGTAAGAGGAGAGAGAGGGATTGCGAATGGTGATGGCGGTGGATGCTGGGAAGTCTGTTGCGGCTTCGATTTCGATACCGACCGGATGGATACCTTCTCCCGTCGCCGCATCAGTAGCATTGCGAACGAGCTCTATGAGGATCTGAGTCAACTTGGTGTTGTCGCCATGAACCGGTGAGATGCGGTCAGCGACTGCCCAGTTGATCACAGAGTTTGATGCGGCGGCATGGGCGTTTAGTTTCTCGGTCCAAAACGGTCGCATCTGGTCGAGTGAGACAATGCCGGCGTCGCAGCGCCCGATCCCAGCGGCGGAGAGCACGGTTTCATTGAGGGTCTTGAAAGTGAGTGCTGATTGCTGCACCTGATCAAGATTTTCGCGGCCACCCTCATCAAGGTTGCCATCAAAAAGCACAGGGCTGGAGAAACCGCGAATGACGCCGATAAGGTTATTTTGCTTATGGACTAGGCCTTTCAGGAACTGATGAAAAAAGCGCAGTTCAGGACCGTTTTGAAAGTTGAAGTCTTCAGCGTAAATAAAATCGGTCATAATTGGGAAGGTCTAGTCGAGGCGCGTTGGTCAGGCGAAAACGATAGAAACAATGCGGGCAGAGGACAATGAGAAATTCTGTCCTAGTCTAAAAGGATTACTTTTTCGGCGCTGACAATGTGATGAGTGCATGACTCGGAATCTTGGAGAAGAAGTTCGCCGTTTTCGCCGTATCCGTTGGCAAGCCCGCGTCGGATAGCTCCACAAGGGAGCGTTACGGAGATCATCTTTTGCCGTAGCCAGTCGTGGGCGCGTATCCATTCGAGAGAGGTGGCTACTTGTTCCATAGCCGTCAGGTTGATTCTCAAAAGATGGTAGAGAGTTAGTCCTAACACATAGGCTATTGAGGATTGGCACCCGAGTTCATTCCGGAGAGATGTTGCCTGCAGCCTGAGTTCCTCCGGTAAGTCGCAAAGTGTTAGATTTACGTTTATGCCTATACCGATAATGGCTTGGGGAACAGGTAAGAGCGCGGTTTCGACGAGGATTCCTGCGGCTTTCTTACCATTGATGTAGATATCGTTAGGCCATTTGATCGCGACTTCGTCATCGGCGTCGAGGAGGGATCGGCATGTCCTAGCGACACATTCACCTGCCAGGAGAGGGAGCAGAGGCCAGCGCGTTTGATCGGCTGGGAGCTGGTGCGCGACCGAGAAAAGTAAATTCTTACCTGCTGGGGCTTCCCATTTGTCCCCGCGGCGACCGCGCCCTCTCGTTTGGTGTTCAGCGACGACAACATGATCAGCGTCGAAAGCACCGCTTAGTAGTCCTTCACGCAAGTCATCGTTGGTCGAAGCCGTGGAGGTAGGTAAGCTTCTCGATAGGAAAGCGGTGGAGCAGATCGAGAGGTAGGGCGGAACAGGCTCTTTCGTGAAAGATAGTAGCGTCCATCGGGGTCTAGAAGGGCTGTTGCTCGCAGGGTGAGGTTAGCAGCATACGATTCAGGGCGTCTGTTCTGCTCTGCGGCGTTTCCGTAGTATTTTAATGCTCCCCTCGTGCTCGGGATAGTCTAGACCGATGTCGAGGGCTTTTACGGAATGGGTGAGCGCTCCCACCGAGATGAAGTCGACCCCAGTTTCAGCGATGGCAACGATCGTATCGAGAGTGACGCCGCCGGAGGCTTCGAGTTTGATATGGGGTGCCCGACGGTCGCGTAGGTCCACGGCGGCCCTAAGTTCCTCGTTACTCATGTTGTCGAGAAGGATGGCGTTGATCTCTGGCATCTGTAAGAAAACCTCGACCTGCTGCAGATGGTCCGCTTCGAACTCGATCTTGAGTTCTGGATGAGCGGCCCGCAATGCCGAGAGGTGTCGAGCGAGGTCGGTTTGATCAGTGAGGCAGACTAGGTGGTTGTCTTTAACCATCACGGCATCATAGAGGCCGATCCTGTGGTTAGTGGCGCCGCCATCAGCGACGGCTTGTTTCTCCAGGGCACGCCATCCTGGTGTCGTTTTCCGTGTGTCGAGAACCACGGCTTCGGTATGGGCGACCGCGTTGGCGTAAGAACGGCTTACGGTCGCCACTCCGGAAAGGCGTTGGAGGAAGTTGAGAACGGTGCGCTCCGCCGAGAGAATGCTGCGGCTGGGACCGGTGATCATCCCGAGTTCGGTAAAGGCGTCGACAGGTGTCCCGTCAGAAACCTTCTCCTCATACGAGAGTCGAGAGTCGACCGTCTGGAGAATCGGGACGACCAGATGCTGTCCGGAGATCACGCCGGGTTCTCGAACGCGGACGAGCGCCTGAGATACGTGTTCGTCGTGAATGAAGGCTTGGCTGGTGAGATCTCCGATGTCAGAGAGGTCTTCAGCGAGAGCTAGATCAATGAGGGTTTGAGAATGGGATGAGATCATCAGTGCTGACCGTCTCACTTCTCCATCCACACAGCAAGTAGTGAGATGTCGGCAGGGGTTATTCCGGAGATTCGGCTGGCTTGGCCAAGAGTCGTGGGTCTGATATGACTGAGTTTTTGCTTAGCCTCTGTCTTTAGGCCGGTGATGGCGTTGTAGTCTAAGCTGGCAGGAATGGCTTTGCTGTCGAGCCGTCGTGTCTTGGCGAGCATCTCGCGCTCGCGTTTGATGTAGCCTTCGTATTTTATGTCGATCTGCGCCTGCTCCCAGATTTCAGCCGGCGCACTGGCTCGGAGTTCCTCGGGATATTGCTCCCAGGTGGCTTCTGGGCGACGCAGCCATTTAGCGAGCGAGCCCTCAGCCGTGTGGGTGTTCTCTAGCGTGTCACGAAGTTGCGCGATTTTAGCTGCTTTGGCGCTTACCTTTTCTAGGACTTGGGCTGATATAAGGCCGGCCGCGTGAGCCTTTTTGCTGAGTCGCAGGTCCGCATTATCATGGCGTAGGAGGAGACGGTGTTCCGCTCGACTAGTAAACATGCGGTAGGGTTCTTCAGTCCCCTTGGTGACGAGATCATCGATCATGACTCCGATGTAGGCTTCATCGCGACCGAGGGTGAAGGCCGGTTTTCCACTTGCTTGGAGAGCAGCGTTGGTTCCAGCTATGAGACCTTGACCAGCGGCCTCTTCATAGCCGGATGTGCCGTTGATCTGCCCGGCAAAGTAGAGGCCTCTTATCGATTTCGTTTCGAGAGTGGGGAGGAGCTGCGTCGGCGGGCAGTAGTCATATTCCACAGCATAGCCAGGCCGAATGATTTCGACATTCTCCAGTCCGGGTATGGTGATACTGCACTTCGAACGGGAGGGAAGTCGACACGCCATTAATGTAGTATTCCGTTGTTTGACGCCCTTCGGGTTCTAAAAATACCTGATGTCTGTCCTTGTCGGCGAACCGCACCACCTTGTCCTCGATCGAGGGGCAGTAGCGCGGGCCGACGCCCTCGATAATTCCTGAATACATTGGGGATTGCTCAAGGTTGGCGAGGATAGAGTCGTGGGTTTACTTGTTAGTGTAGCTGATCCAACAGGGCAATTGTTCCACGTTGAACAATTATTTCGTTGGATCGTTTAGTGAGAAAAAGTGTTCGCCCGCGTTGTGCGGCGTTGGGGCGTGCTTGAATGAGAAGCGGGGGGCGGGGGAGTCCCCCTCCTGGCGATCGCATTTAGCGAAATCTACGGAGCGCGCATTGATCCGACAAGGGGTTCCCGTCTTGAAGCGTTCCACCTCGAAACCGAGGCGCAGTAGATCGTCTGATAGCGTGGAGGTGGCGTCGCCCATGCGACCGCCCTGTTGGTTTTGTTTACCCACATGCATCAGGCCCCTCATGAAGGTGCCGGTGGTGATGATTACCGACTTCCCCACGAGGCGCAATCCGAGCGCCGTCTCTATGCCGGTCACGGCATCGTCTTCCACTACCAGGCGCTGCACGTTTCCCTGGTGGAGTTCGATCCCGGTTACGCCTTCGATGAGCCACTTCATGCGAAATTGATATGCTTTCTTGTCGCATTGGACTCTCGGCGCGCGAACGCTCGGCCCCTTCTTGGCGTTGAGAGTGCGGAACTGTATGCCGGTGGCATCGGCATTCTCTCCCATCATTCCGCCAAGCGCATCGATTTCTCGAACCATGTGTCCCTTGCCAAGTCCCCCGATGGCGGGGTTGCACGACATCTGACCGAGCGTATCGAGGTTTTGGCTCAGTAACGCAACCGATGCCCCGACACGGGCAGCCGCCAGGGCCGCTTCAACGCCGGCATGGCCGCCTCCCACGATGATGACATCATAATTCTTGGGGAAGGTATACATAGGAAAGAGGGTAGAGGGGGGCAAAATGTTCCACGTGGAACATTTTCGGAATTTATCGCCGTTATGAGATGCGTTTCCGATATGGGTATAAAACTTTCGGAAAACTGCGATTCCGAGTTTCAATCTGCTTACATTACGCTACTGTCGCCACCCTTCCAACATCGGTTCATTTTTTCTCATCGAATGGCAGCTAAAAAGAAAACTTCCACGCAGGCAGACCCTAAGGAGGCGGCGATCAACGCCTCGCTTTCTAAAGAGGATAAACTCGACCTCCTCCGCGAAATGGTCCGTATCCGCAAATTTGAGCAGACTTCTCTAAAGCATTATCTGAGTGGCTCGATTGGCGGGTTTCTCCACTTATACATCGGCCAGGAGAGTGTTGCCGTTGGTTCGATTTCGCTGCTCGGAGAGAACGACCATGTCATCACGGCGTATCGTGATCATGGGCACGCCTTGGCAGTTGCGATGGGGATGGACGAGTGCATGGCTGAGGTGTTCGGTAAAGCCACTGGTTGTTCTAAGGGAAAAGGGGGCTCCATGCATTACTTTGCTCCTGACAAGAATTATTGGGGTGGTCACGGGATTGTCGGCGGTCAGACTCCCCTCGGTGCTGGCCTTGCCTACGCTGTTAAGTAT
>JAHDIL010000012.1:11554-12570 GCA_020630835.1 Verrucomicrobiota bacterium | reverse complement strand
CTGAGTTTATCGAGGAGCTTCATGACTCCCCTCTGGGTCACCATGTGCTGGAACAGGAGGAGTTCACCATTCCTGATTTGACTGATGCAGTCGGATTTGAAATCCGATAAAGTAGGGAAAGAGGAGTAATAGAGCGACTTTCATGAGCCAGCCCGCCGTTTCCGTCTCAGAGCTGACAAAGATTTTCCCGGTGACAAAGCATCTGCGCTTGCGCCGGAAAGGTGAGAAGCGCTTCGTGGTGGCCGTTGATAATCTGAATTTAGAGGTCAAGGAGGGCGAGGTTTATGGGCTCATCGGCCCTAATGGATCTGGTAAGTCCACCACAATGAAAGTCGTGCTGGGCCTCGTTCGTCCGACAAAGGGTAAAGCCGAAGTTTTCGGCGTGGATAGCCACAAGGTTGAAGCTCGAACCTCGATCGGATTCGTGCCGGAGAACCCATATTTTTACAAACACCTGAGCGGCGAAGAAACGCTGCGTTTTTATGGTCGACTGAGTGGTGTGACCGCTAAGGGCCTACACCAGAAGATACCTAAGTTGCTCAAATTAGTGGGGCTTGAGAAAGCCGCTGACCGCCGTTTGGGAGGGTATTCAAAAGGCATGCTACAGCGGATTGGTCTGGCTCAGGCCCTCGTGCAGGACCCCGCGACTTATCGTGCTTGATGAGCCTACGGCGGGCGTGGATCCTGTAGGCTCACGTGAGATTCGCGACCTCATTCTCAGGCTTCGCGATGAAGGGTTGACCGTATTCCTGTGCTCCCATTTTTTGGAGCAGGTAGAAGAGGTCTGTGATCGCGTTGGTATGATTCTGGATGGACGTATGCGGATGGAGGGGCGGGTAGAAGATCTTGTAAGCGAGGCAACGTCAGGTGATGAGCTTAGAGTCAGTGGCGGATCCCCAGAGCTCTTTCAGCAGATCGAAGAACTTGTATCGCAGGCGGGTGGGGAATCGGAAATAGCTAGTGGTGTGAATCGTAGAAGCCTTGAGTCGCTCTTTCTTGATCTTGCCGAGGGCCGC
>JAHDIL010000012.1:1211-11544 GCA_020630835.1 Verrucomicrobiota bacterium | reverse complement strand
GATGCTCGCCCCGTCGATGAGTAAGGCCGAGACCTTAGCAACTGAGTCACAGCAGACTTTCTATTTTTTTCGATGAATAGACCTCTTTTATCACCTGCCACAGTTTGGGTCATTGGGCGTGCGACAGTCACCCAATTGATCAGGATGAAAGCCTTTTACTTCATTGTCGGATTTCTGCTTCTGATCGTCTGTTCACGAGCTATCCTTCCGCCGTCCTCTCCTGCTGCTGATTTGATGAATCTGCGCAAGGCTGTCTTTGGGGGAATAGATGTCTTTGCCTGGCTTTTTACGATCATCGCAACCGCTCTACTCATCCCGAAAGATATCGAGGACCGCACCCTCTATACCATCTTGGCCAAGCCTGTCCGACGTGGAGAATATCTGCTGGGTAAACTTTTTGGCGTCCTCTCGTTCATTGCGATGTCGCTGGTTATTATGTTTTTTGTCGCGTCAGCCGTCATTGCCTTGTTGGAGGGACAGTATGTGGCCGAGGAAACCGCGCTCATGCAGGAGCGCGGCATTTCGGCTGAAGAAATTTCAAGCCAGCTTGAATTTCTGAAAAGTCAGGGGTTCCGCTGGACGCTGGCGCTAGCCGCCTTTGTCTCCTTTTTGAAAGCGAGTGTGGTGGCTGCGGTCACTATGTTTTTGTCCACCTTCGCGACTTCCTCCTTGTTCTCTATCATTGTGAGCGTCGTGCTTTTCCTGATCGGTCATGCCCATAGTCTCGTGAGCAGCTACTATGCCTATCAGACGGAGGACTCTCCTTTTGTCGCGAGTATCTCAGGTATCATGAAGATTCTCATCCCGGACTATCGCATCTTTTCCTCTAGTGAGGGGATCGTCGCAGGGGAGACTGTTACAGGGGCGCTCATGTTGCAGACTGGCGCACTCGCCGGGGGATATGTTTTTGTATTCTACCTCCTATCCCTTTTTGTGTTTGTGGACAAGGAGTGCTAGACCAGTAATCTTTCCTTCGTCGTGTTTTCATGAAGACCATTTTTTTCTCTGGCCCCCGCTGGATCTGGGTGTTGGTCTTTGCTGTGGCCTTCGGCTTTGCGAGAGCACCGCTCGAGAACCGCTTGACTGAACGGCTGCAGGGAGCTCACCTGCTACCGGCTCTTCCTGAGCAGCAGGTGATGGACCAGATGAGGCAATCGGTCCTTCTGGGGACTCTTGGTGGACTGAGGTCTCTTATCTCGACCTTCCTAGGGTTGAAAGTTTACAACCACTTCGCTGATCGTGAATGGGAGGAACTGTTGGAAACCTACGAAATCATTCTGGCTCTTGAGCCACGAGAGGAGGCCCATTGGGATATGGCGTCATGGCATCTCGGCTACAACGCCACGGCAGATATGTCGAAAAACCCATTTCTCAACGAATTCGAAGCTGAGCAGAGACGCATTGAATTCGCTTGGCAGGGCATCAGGCTCGCCGAACGCGGGATAGAGGCTCTACCAGAATCGGTCAAGATACGCAGGCGATTGGCTGGGATCTATGAGTCCAGGCTGAAAGATAATTGTGCCGCAGCTGATATTTGGGGTGAGATCGCTATCCGGCGCCCCGCGCTTTTCGCGCCGTTTTCATGCCTATTTTCTGGCGCGATGTCCGGGGAAAGAACGGGAAGCTTATGACAAACTGCACGAGCTCTATCGCGAGGGGAAGTCTCAGCGGCAGCCTACGCTCATCAGCGAGCTCAAGAAGTTGGAGGAAGCTCTCGGCATACCGCCATTTGCCCGCATTCCTGAGGAACGTGAGTCAGGCCCTGACGCCCGATGAGATTTATGCCTGTTGAACTTTTGTTTGAGTTCAAGACATTCCCGCCTTATAAAATGCGGTTTGAGGCGGAATTCGCCCAACTCCAGGCCCTTCGGGCCGATTGATTCGATGAGATACGCTATTTTTGGAGATATTCACGCCAATCTGGAAGGGCTTCAAGCAGTGCTTGAAGACGCTCAGGATATGGAATGCACAGATTTCGTCTGTCTTGGAGATATCGTCGGCTACTCATCGAACCCCGTCGAATGCCTCGACATTGTGCGCGATATGGGGTGTCCGGTAATCAAAGGGAACCACGATGAGGAGGCTGTTCTTGATACCTCACTTGAGGGCCTAAACCCGCTCGCGAAGCAGGCGATGGAATGGACCCGTGCGCAACTCTCAGAGGAGAACAAAGAGTATCTCCGCAATCTCAAGCTCGTGAGGCAAGTCAGCGACTTCACCATCGTTCACTCCTCTCTCGACACCCCGGGTAACTGGACTTACGTCACGAATAAGTTCGATGCGATGGCCAGTTTCAGCTATCAATTCACGCAGCTCTGTTTTTATGGGCACACACACTTTCCTCGTATTTACGAGAAAGCAGATAGCGTTCAGCCTCTCGAGGGCACCGATGTCGATATCGAGATGGGAAAGAAATACTTCATCAACTGCGGTAGTGCGGGTCAACCTCGTGATGGGGACTGGCGCGCCGCTTACGCTATTTACGATGTCGAAGAGCAGCATGTCAGCATTCGCAGATTGGAATATGACATCCAAAAAACTCAGCAGAAAATTCTCGATAGTGGGCTTCCCGAGATGCTAGCGCATCGCTTGGCTATCGGGAAGTGACGCGAAAATAGGCATAAGCTGAATGTAGCTGCCATGCAGAATGGAGATCGCATATTAGTGATCAAACCAAGTTCTTTTGGTGATATCATTCACACGCTACCTGCTGTAGCAGCCCTAGCGCGCGCTTATCCTGCTTCGGCCATCGATTGGGTGATAAACCCCGAGTGGGCCCCTCTTATCGAGAGTGTGCCAAACCTAGATCGAAACATCCTCTTCCCCCGGAGAGACTTTCGTGGTCTCCCAGGTATAGCGAGAGGCTACGCCTGGGCAAAACGCGAGCTCAAGCGAGAGGCCTATGGATTAGTCATTGATTTTCAGGGCCTGCTACGTTCTGGAATGATGGCGCTGGCTACGGGGTGTCCAACACGAATTGGCTTTTCCAAAGCGCGGGAGGGAGCCCGCTTGTTCTATTCAGATTGTTACGACATCGATAACTTTGATCAGCTCCATGCGATTGATAGGAATTTTCGGTTAGCTGCTGCGGTTACCGAGCTAGCACCTAATGAGGGAAACTGCCCTTTACCAGAGGGGAAGAGCATAGAAGGCGTGCCTAAACATCCCTTCCTGCTTTTACACCCCTTTTCAAGAGGACGGGGAAAGTCCCTGTCGGTTAGAGAGGTCTACAGGCTCGCTGAATCTCTCTCTGAGTTTCCCATCGTTCTCGTTGGCTCCCAGCCTGAGGGGAGTGAGAAGCCTGAAAGTTGGCCGCCGAATCTTGTCGACTTCTTGGGCAAAACGGACCTTCACCAGTTGATCACCCTCATGCGCGCGGCGCACTTCACTGTTTCGGTAGACTCTGGGCCGCTGCATCTAGCTGCCGGGATTACCCAGCGTGTTCTGGGTGTCTTTACTTGGTCCGATCCATGGTTGGTTGGTCCTTACCGGCGGGACTCCTATGTGTTCCGAGAAGGGGCCTTGATAGCATCTCAAGACCTCACCCCTGGGTGCTTTTCCAACGAACGCCACCTGCGTGATATCTGGGCAGCAAAACCCGATATCCTATCAGAGGAAGAAAGAAAACAGCTGGTGGCGTTCCTCTCGGATCGCATGCGAGAACCTATTTCATGAAAAAAATTCAGATCTATACCGACGGCTCCTCTCGAGGGAACCCCGGCCCTGGCGGTTTTGGGACTGTTTTGGCCTTTAATGGTCGGGAGAAAGAGCTCTCCCAGGGTTTCATTGAAACAACTAACAATCGCATGGAGATGTTGGCTGCTATCGCCGGACTGGAGGCGCTGAAAGAATCCTGTCATGTAACGATCTACTCAGATAGCCGCTATGTGGTAGATGCTCAAACAAAAGGGTGGGTGACAGGCTGGAAGAAACGCGGCTGGGTGAAGAAAGACAAACAAGCTGTGAAGAATGTCGATCTCTGGAAACGCATGGACCGCGCTGCGGAGCCACACGAAGTAAATTGG
The DNA here is from genome assembly GCA_020630835.1 of Verrucomicrobiota bacterium. Lineage (GTDB taxonomy): Bacteria > Verrucomicrobiota > Verrucomicrobiia > Verrucomicrobiales > DEV007 > Arctic95D-9. The sequence goes on along the minus strand of JAHDIL010000012.1, from coordinate 7,519 downwards.
GTGTGGGTGAAAGGGCATGCCGGGCACGAATTCAATGAGCGGTGTGATACGCTAGCGACCGAAGCTGCTGATGGGAATTCGGGACCTTTGATTGAGGACGAAGGTTACCTTCCCTAGGTGAGGATCAAAGGCGATGGCTAGTAAGGGGAGAGCTTCGCGAGGGGACAGGCAAACTGTAAGGCAAGGGCTCAAAGTAAGCATTTGAAGAAGGATTCCTGACTTCTGAGGGAGGCATATCTGTGTTTTCTGAGTTTCTGGGCTTTTCTCGGCCTCCGAGGCTATCTTTCATGCTTCCATGACGAAAAATTGGACATGGAGACGCAGCAAGCTTTGGCTTGAAACGATATATCCTGAGATCGTTTTCTCGCTGAGCGCGATGGATCGGCTCAATTCTCAAGTCGTTCACGCTTCGCAGATTTTCTCAAAGAGCGCTCGCCATCGCTCGCGTTCCGCTTTCTCGCCTTGCCCTTAATTACGATCTATTCTGACTAAATACTTCGATTGCGAAAGCCACAACGTCAAAGACTTCGGCATTGTTGAAATACCGCACGCGAGATAACAGCACTTATTTCAGCGAGATTTACCTATTCTGTGCTTGGATCGGCTCAACACTAGCGACCGGAGGAAAAGGTAGCCTTTGTTTTTTTAGTGGGCTGGCCTTGTTCCACGCGTTCACACACGTGGCTTCGGGGATGGTGTAAGGGGGTGTTAGTGTATAGTGAAGCTGTGAGCTCCTGGGCGTCGGATCGATAACGGGCCTTGGGTATATGGGATCAGGGCGTTGGCACTTTTGGATACAATAGGGTTTCTTTCAGGTGGTTTCGATAGGGCCAGATTAGGAAGAGATTCATAAGAAGAAACCCTATATCCATGCCCAGGTAGGCGATGTCCTTAGAGAGAAACACGTGGGTCATAACGATGGAAACCATGAGAGGAACGAGCATGATGGCCCCGAGAAGATAGGTGCGGTGAAAGGCGAGTAGGAGGGAAACGAGTAGCTGAAAGGTTCCCACGTAGTTTAGATAGCCCGTGGTCATGAGAAGATCATAGTATTCGACAAAAATAGGATCGGAGTTGCTCTTGGTCGCCGAAAACTCCTCTTTGCTGTAGGGGAGGAAAAGCTTTTCAATCCCAGCGAAGGCAAGGAGAACGACGAGCATAGCCCGAATAAGGTAGGTGGCGATGATCATGGCGAACTGGATCAGGGTTTCGTGTATTTGACAAAGGAAATGCAGCCTCCTATCACGGATCAATGTGGGGACTCATGAGCTAGCGGGTTTTTTCTGAACAGCGATAAGGTGGGGAGGAGAGTTTCGCTGGTTTTCAAATCGGTAGGAAATGACAGAAAAATCGTCTTGGGGTAGATGTTGACTCCATATGTCGACGGCGCTCCCTTCCGCCGCTCCACCACCATGCCCCGTGTATACTGCAATCGTTAGTATACCAAAAGGTTCGAGTAAAGTTAGGGAGTGATCGAGTGCTCGTAGAGTAGTCTCTGTTTTGGTGATAATTGACTTATCCCCTCTGGGTAGATACCCAAGATTAAACATGATCGCATGCGCGCTTTTACCCTCTGGAAGGAACGGTGAAACGAGCGAGGGTAAGTCGCTGTGACACCCTTGGATTAGATGAGAGCTCAGCCCCTGGCGCTCTATGTTGGATTGGGTGGCGGTGATAGCTTCGTCCTGCACATCAACGGCTATTACGGTCCCCTCGCGGCCCACCAATCGGCAGAGGAAGGCTGTGTCATGCCCGTTTCCGCAGGTGGCGTCGATGGCTGTATCACCTGGGCGTAGGTTTTGCTCAAGCAGTTGATGAGCAAAGCCGGTCGCGCGGAGCAAGAGCGTTCGTTTAGCTGACGACATCAGCGGTTAAGGCTTCTACGCAGAAGCGATTTCGATGATGAGCTCGATCTCTACCGGGATATTAGCAGGGAGCCCGTTGACTCCTACCGCACTACGGGCACCTACGCCTCGCTCTTCTCCAAAAACCGAAGCGAGCAAATCAGAGCATCCGTTGATCACCTGGGGTTGTTGGGTGAATCCATCGACGCCGTGGACGAAGCCTACGGTTTTCACTACTTGCTTCACACGGTCCAGCGATCCTAGCTTGGCCTCAATGGTGGCCAAAAGATTGAGGGCGACCTGTCGAGCAGCGGCTGTTGCGTCTTCGACGCTTATATCAGCACCGACTTTGCCTGTGATGAGGGTTCCGTCATTTTGAAACGGAAGATGGCCGGAGAGGTAGGCGGTGTTCCCGGTGATGAATATGGGCTCGTAGTTTCCCAGTTTTTTCGGCGCTGGGGGGAGGGTGATGCCTAGCTCTTTGAGTTTCTCTGTGATTGTTGCCATGGTTAAATAGTGAGTTAGATGTTAGAAAGGATTACCCCTTCTGTGATCGGTGGTTTCTCTTCCAGTGCTTGCCATTTGCGCAGGAAGCGAGTTTCGGTATCGGCGAATAAAGGACTGATCTCAAAACTAAAGTTGGGTAAACCGGTTTCATCCGTTTCTATGGCCTCGTTAGCGGCGGAAAGCCACCTAGCGAACTGGCGCAGTTGATCATCGCGACAGGAATCTGCTGAATCGACCCCGGTCGCATTTTTTACAGGAGAGAAGTCATCTTGCCTAGCTGTCTCGATTGTAACGGAGCGTTCTGCGAAAGGTAAGGCGTCAAAAACGAACATCTCAAATTTGTATCCGTTAGGTGAACTTGGTTCAACTTGTTCTCCGTCATGAGTGATATGAGGAATTTTTTTGTGCGCCAGATGGAAGGGGAGTTGCTGGCTGTTGTCTTTACCCTTGCCGATGACGCGCACAAACTCACGGTCAAATAGGTGAATAGCGATGCTGCCAGCGGCAAAGCGAAGATCGCCGTCATCGTCAGCCTCTACGGCTAGGCGCTCGGGAAGGTCGCTGTATTCGATGACGACGGGTGCCCCGTTGGCCTCGCAGAAAACTCCTACTTTTTCCTCGGGATAGGCCTTGAGCACGGTCTTGCTGGAGACTTGGCTTTTCTCTATGATGTGGAAGCCGATAAAGGCTGGGTCGATGCAGCGAACGAGGGGATTGTCGACTTGGAAGTAGCTGATGATATCGATGCCATCGGCTTCCATTTGGAGGGTGGCGCCAGAGCGGTAAAGGCCCCTGAGGGCTCCTCCATGGCCGTCTGGTGATACAGCTATAGTGCCTGCGTCAGATAGGAGGATTTTCCCATCAGCATCCACGGCGGGCATGGTGCCCTGAGAGAAGAAATGAACACGCTCCTTCTCTAAACCAAAGTAAGCGTTCTCCTCGAAAAAGCTTACGGTAGCTTCATGGTTGATGACTGAGGTCATGATATACCAAGGGATCGTTTTACCGAATAGGCGACTAGAGGCCCGTATTTTCTCTGCGAAAACCTCAAACAGGCTGGCACCGCGCACTGGCGTGACAGGGAAGGTTCCTTTCGGGCCATCGTAGCCAAGTCTTGTGCCCTGTCCTCCGGCAACGGTGAACGCAGCTACGCGGCCCGCACGCAGGGCTGATTCACCTTTGGCTTTGGCCTCTTTCCAGAGAGATGGGTTCCCGTTCTTTTTTTCTGGTAGGGGGTGGTAAGATCCAGGGGTAAGATCATCTACCGAATAGGACGGCTTGTAACCGGAGCCCTTGATAAGAGTTTTGGTTAGGGCAGCGATTTCGTCGAGGTCGATTTGCTCTGCCTGCTGGATGAGGGAAGCTTGAGCGTCTTCGGACAGGGTGTCGAAATGGGCAAAAACCTGGCCTTGGCCTTTTTCCTTGTAGTGTTGGATGAGGTCTATCATGAGACTGAAGTGATTGAGAGGGAACGCTAAGCTCTTCCCAGTTCTCGCGAGCGGTCAGCGGCAGCTTGCGCGGCTTTCCCGACGATAGAAGTAAAACCGCTTTCGCGGAAAGATTCGAGAGCGGCAAAGGTGGTGCCGTTAGGACTAGTCACATTCTCTCGCAAGGTGGTGGGGGATTCCCCCGTTTCCTCGACCAGCTTGGCAGCCCCGCCTACGGTTTGCACAGCAAGCTGATGTGCGATCTCGGGACTGAGGCCTTGCTCAATACCGGCAGCCACGAGCGACTCAATCATGAGGAAAATATAAGCTGGCCCGCTACCACTTATCGCAGTGACCGCATCGAGTTGTGTTTCCTCTACCTGACAGGCGTAGCCTACCGAGTCGAGCAGCGCCTGTGTGGTGGTTGCGTCTTCCGCTGTCGCCTTGCTACCGAGGGCATAACCTGCCGCTCCTTTGCCGACAAGTGACGGGGTGTTCGGCATGACGCGGACGACCCGGTGGCGTTCTTGTGTCGCGGTTTCGATGGTCTTGATTTGTATGCCCGCGGCGATGGATATAATGAGGCGCTCAGGGCTGTCTGCAATGTCGGCAAGCATCTCAGTGAACCCTTGAGGTTTGACGCATAGCAGAATGACGTCAGCTTTCGTTGCCACCTCAGCGTTGGAGTTCACTACTGTCGCCCCGAAGCTCTTTGCAAAGGCTTCTGAAGCGGAGGGGTAGGCATCGTAGGCGAAAACGCTTGATGGCTCGCAGAGTTTACTTGTGATGATTCCTCCAGCGAGGGCCGAGCCCATTTTTCCACAGCCAATTACGCCTAATTTCATATGCTGAGGCTTCTACGCCAGCTTTCGGGTAAGGGAAAGTGGGATTGGCGCTTTTCGAACCAAATTTTTCGTTGCAGAAAGCCTCAGGGCGAGTCATTTACGACCATGGACGGCTCCAAAATGACCAACGAAGTCTTGCAGCAAACCGCTGTTGAGGCCTTACGAACGATGGTCCTGGCGAGGGCGTTTGAAAATAAGATAAGTGCTTTCTATCGGTCAGGTTTGGGTCAAATCAGTGGAGGGGTGTATTTAGGGCGCGGGCAAGAAGCTTTTAGCGTAGCGCTTGGGGGGCAACTTAACAAAAATGAGGGAGATATCTTTGCCGGCCTCATCCGCGACCAGGCAGGCCGAATGGGTTTTGGCGAGTCGATTGATGATGCAGCCCGCACCTACTTAGGGTCTGTGAAGGGGCCGATGCGTGGTCGTGATGGAAACATCCACCGAGGGCGACCGAAGGAGGGTATGCCGGCGATGATCAGCCATCTAGGGACCTCTATCTCGACGGTCAATGGTATGCTCATGGGGAAGCGGTTTCAGGGTAAGGTAGGCATCGTCGGGGGAGCGACGGCTGGTGACGGAGCTACTTCAACTGGGGCTTTTCATGAAGGCCTCAATCAAGCGGCTGTGGAGAAGCTCCCTCTTGTTGTCGGCGTAGCGAACAATCAATTCGCCTATTCAACGTCAAATGATCGCCAGTTCGCCTGCGAGGACCTAGTCGATCGAGCAATTGGTTACGGCGTAAAGGGATATTCCATCGATGGCACTGACTTGCTGGAGTCGATTAAAACGTTCTACGAGGCAATTTCGCGAGCGAGAGCTGGTGAGGGGCCTCAACTGGTGGTCGGGAGATTGCTCCGACTGGCTGGACATGGTGAGCATGATGATGCTGGCTATGTCCCCGATCAGCTCCGCGCCGGAGAGCTTGGTAAGGACTGCGTTGTGAAAGCGAAAACTCAGCTGTTGGCCGAGGGAATGCTCAGCCAACCTGAGATTGATCAGTTCGAGGACGAGGCTGCGGTCGCCGTAGAGGCGGCTGTGGAGCGAGCCCAGGCGGAGCCTAAGCCGCACCCGTCAGAAGATTCTTGGCACGCGTTATCGGCTCGCCACCTCATTGAGGGGATGTTGTAAAATTGCGCATTTTAGGTGCTTGATTGTGCAGCCCAGCGGGCTTGCTGCGGATAGGGTAAGCAGCGAGCCTCTGATATGTTGCGCATCGTTTTTTTGTTTGGTCTTTTGTCGGCACCCTGCTTTGCTCAGCAGCTGCCAGACATTCCACCCGTGAGGAGCTTTATTCCGGCCAAGGCAAAAGTTGATCATAATTCTGAAGTGGTAAATAAACTGAAAGCCCAGTTAGAGGGGCTTCGGTCGCGCGCGGAGGCTCTCGATCTCACTCAACCGGGTGCTATCGATGCGTTCGGGTTGTTTGAGGCTGTTGATTTTACGGTTCGAGAAGGTCGATTCTACGATGAAAAGCGGCTTGCCCTCATGGGGCGAGACGTCTTAGACGCTTTTGAAAAAAGAGTCCGAGCATTGAGGTCCGAATCAGCGGACGAAATTCCCTGGAGGAGGCGAGCAGGGATGCAGTGGCGCGCTTATCGCTCATCAATCGACGATAGCATTCAGCCATTCGGGGTTTATTTCCCGGAGTCCTACGATGCAAACAAACCACTTAGAGTTTTGGTGTG
>JAHDIL010000012.1:0-1201 GCA_020630835.1 Verrucomicrobiota bacterium | reverse complement strand
CCGACACGTTTTCGAAGGGAACTTTCTATGCCACCTGGCTGCGAAGTCGGAGAGAGTTTATGGGAAAGGGAGAGGAGCTTGAACAAACTCTCGTCGTTTTTCCTTATGGAAGGATGAGTAACAGTTATAAGTTTGCTGGGGCGAGAGATGTGTTCGACGTCTTGGATATTGTTGAGAACGATTATCCTGTCGATAGAGATTCAGTAATCCTCGCTGGCTTTTCTATGGGGGGTGCCGGGGTATGGCATTTGGGCGCTCATCGACAGGATCCTTTCGTGGCCTTTCATCCAGGTGCGGGATTTGTGAAGCCGAAAGAACCACAGGGATCAGTTCTACCTTGGCAGAAGAGGCTTGATACTATGTTTGAGATTGCCCCCTATGCGGAGAATTTCTTCGATGCCAATCTGTTAGCCTACATCGGCAAAATGGACCGTAATCAGCAGGCGCGAATCGTGATGGAGGAGGCGTTTCAGGAGTTTGGCCATGATTTGCCGCTCGTGACGGGGGCCACTATTGGACACTCATACACGAAGGAAGCTGCCGCTGAGATTGCGGATTGGATGAGCAGTGTTTGGGAAAGTGATAGATCTGACCCTCTCCGCGTTGTGTGGAACACGGCTTGGCTACAGTTTGGGAAAAAAGATTGGTTGGAGGTGTTCGGCTTGGAGCAACAGGGACGTTTCGGCCGCATCGAAGCGGATTGGAGCGATCCTGATCTTTTGCGTGTCAAGTCGACTGGGGTCACTGGGTTCGCGCTCTCACTCCCCGAACAGCGACAGAGCTTTTCTGATGTTAACATCGAGATCGATGAACAGAAGATATTTCTAATTCGAAACGGCGACGAAAATCATGAGAAGGTCACCTTTACTCGTGAAAATCAGAAATGGAGGCTAAGAGTTCTCGATCGCGTGCGCCTGCAAAAAAAGCCAGGTCTCCAGGGGCCGATCGATGATGCTTTTTCCAGCCGATTTCTTTTTGTGCCCCCATCGAGCGCTGAGCCCTTTGAGATGGCGGAAAGGTGGATAGACTTCGAGTATCAAGGCGCGGTGCAACGTTGGCGCGATCTCATGCAGGGTGAAGTGATAGTGAAAGAGGCGGGACGAGTGGCGGCTCAGGATATCAGTGACTCTCATCTGATCTTATGGGGGAGTCCTGACTCAAACCCGATCATCAAAAAAATTGCTGAGAGTCTCCCCGTGAG
>JAHDIL010000011.1:6102-12650 GCA_020630835.1 Verrucomicrobiota bacterium | reverse complement strand
CTCATCAGTCTTCCGTTTAAGACTGTGAGTATAAAAGCCCTTGCGCCCCTGCTCAGAGAGACACTCCATGATCGGATTCTGAAGGGCCGGATGCGGTCCAACCTCTAGAAAACTATCCTCTCCGCCGCGAATAAGATTCGAGATCGCCGGGGAGAAAAGGACGGCTTGACGGACATTCTGCCACCAGTATTCGCCATCGAGCTTGCTCCCATCATAAATACCGCCTGTGACTGTTGAGAAATACGGAATAGTCGTCGCGCGCGGCTTAATGTCTTTGAGCACCTGCAAGAGTTCATCCTTAATCGGCTCCATCTGATGCGTGTGGAAGGCATAGTCGATCCGCAGCCAGCGCACGAACTTGCCCTGCTCCTCGAGGTCGGCGATCAGTGCCTCCAGAGGCTCAGTGTCTCCGGCGATAGTGACTAGGTTGGGGCTATTCACCACCGCTACTTCCACCTTATCCTCGATACCAGCATCGCGGATAAGTCGGTTACCCTCTGCCTGAGAGACTCCCACCGCGACCATCCGGCCGTTGCCACCAGTCTGATCCTGCAGGCGCGAGCGATGATAGATAATCGACGCCGCATCTTTCATGCTGTAAGCGCCAGCTACATAGGCAGCTGCAACTTCGCCGACGGAGTGCCCCACAACTTTCCCAGGCACGATACCCCAAGATTTCCACAACTCTGCCAAAGCAATTTGTAGACCGAAAATCGCCGGCTGGGCAATGTTGGTCCGGTTGATCTGCGAAGACTCCTCGTCCTTCGTCATTTCATCGATAAGCGACCAGCCAGCCAAGGGCTTGAGATGTTCATCCAGATCCTCCAACACGGCGCGAAAAACAGGTTCGCGCTCGATCAGGTCTTGCCCCATTGCCCACCACTGGGCGCCCTGACCTGTGAACACAAAGGTCAAAGGGTTCACATGCTCCTCCGGCTTGCCAGAGAGGCAATTTTCCGTTGGATTCCCTGCGATCCACTCGGTCAGCTCGCGCACCAGGCCCTCTTTTGAATCAGAGAGGAAGGCGAGACGCTGGTCGTGATGATCGCGAGCGACACCAGCGCGCTCGGCGATGGTTGAGAGATCACCATTAGAGACCTTCAGAAAACGGCGCCAGCGGACTGCCGTGTCGCGCAGGGCTCCATCGGTGCGGGCAGACAGAGGCAGCAAGACCGGGCGGTCTGCTTTCGGCTCTTTCGCGGCAGCTTGGGCAGCCGTTTCAGGCTCAGGCGCAGCTTCCAACACAATGTGGGCATTTGTCCCGCCAAAACCGAAGCTGTTCACGGCGGCCACTGGCGGGTGATTGTCAAGCTTAGTCAGGGGCGTCATCTCCGTGACGACTTTCAACTTAAACTCATCGAACGGGATGTTCGGGTTCGGGTTTTTGAAATTCAAGTTAGGCGGCACTTTGCCGTGATGCAGGACCAACGCAGCCTTTGCCAAACCGGCAACACCAGATCCAGACTCTAGGTGACCAACGTTCGTTTTCACGGAGCCCAGCAGGCAAACGTCCCCCTCGTCCCGCCCTTGCGAAAGCACCTGACCGAGAGCGCGTGTTTCGATCGGATCTCCAACAGGTGTGCCGGTGCCATGAGCCTCCATATAGCGGACTCGTTTTGGCTCCAAACCGGCTTGGCTATACGCCATTCGAAGCATCTCTGCCTGCGTTTCCGTTCCCGGAACCGTCATAGAGGAGGTATTCCCATCCTGATTGATCACCGCGGCACGGATGCTACAGTATATGCGATCGCCGGCAGCCTGAGCCTCAGAAAGCTTTTTGATAACAAACATGCCTGCACCCTCGCCCCGGACATAGCCATTGGCGCGGTCGTCAAAGGCGTAACAGAGGCCCGATGGGGAAAGCATCGATGCCTTAGAGAATCCGATCGACGCATCAGGCGTGAGTAGGGCATTCACCCCGCCAGCGAGAGCGATAGACGACTGTCCTGACCAAATGGTTTCACAAGCCAGATTAATCGCGACAAGCGCTGAAGAACATGCCGTATCGACAGATACGGCTGGACCTTTAAAATCGAAGAGGTAGGCGATACGGTTAGACGCAATGGAAAGCGTGCTGCCCGAATTCGTGTGCACATCAACGTTGCGCGGATCACTCTGTGCTACATTTGCATAATCGTTGGAAGCGATGCCAACATAAACAGCCGTATCCGAGCCGCGCAGGGAATCTGGCGTGATCCCTGCGTCCTCCAGTGCCTCATAGGATGTCTCAAGAAGCCAGCGCTGCTGCGGGTCCATCCGCAGAGCCTCACGTGGGGAAATGCCGAAAAACTGCGCGTCAAATTTGTCGTGATCGTGAATAAAACCACCTCGCTGGGTGATCATTTTGCTCGGAATATCTACATTCTCATGGTGCCACCGTTCCTTGTTCCAGCGATCAGCGGGAACTGGCCCGACTCCTGAGCGCTTATCCACCATCATCTCCCAGAACGAATCAGGTCCCGTCACACCGCCGGGGAGGCGGCATCCGATTCCAACAATAGCCAAAGGCTCGCGAGTTCCCTGAAGAGTAGATTTGGTCATAGGCAGTGATTCCAAGGCTTTTTTAGCACAATAATAGTCAGGCACAAGAGCAGAGCATGTGCCACATTGGCTGCCCCCCCAAGCGCTCTAAGGCGTTGACCTAACGGCCATTTTTATCGGCATCAAGGCGAAATCGCTACCCACTTGTTTTCAGCTATCGATATGAGGTTTTAGACACCGATCTAAGCCATCGTGCGCTAAGCGCAAAAATGCGTAAATCGCAAAAGACTGATTGGAAAAAATCCTAGCGGGACGGCCACCTCAACGGCATCTGCGCGGACCGAGTGCGGTCTAACTGTGGCGCGGCTACTCTGAAAGTCACCTAGCTCGTTCGCCAGCTCTCTTTTGGATAGCCCACGCAGGCGGTGAGTAGGATCTGCCGCTCTTCTATTCCCCTTTTGTAAGCTCAGCAATTTTCGCGAAAACTTCCGTCTGCCCTGAGACGATGAGATTCCCCTCTTTATCGGCGAGAATGTAATGAGGAACCGAATTGCTGGTCTTAAGATCCATTAGATTGGTGCGGCCTACATTGTCGCTCATGAGGGTGATCCAGGGAAAGTTTGCCTGCTTAGCCCAAGAGGTGGCAGAACTCTCAGAGCTGTCCTGAGAAACGTGAATCCACTCTATTTTTGGGTTTTCGGCGACGAGTCTGGTGTAGCTGTCCACAACCTGTGGAGCAGACGATCGGCACGGCGGTCACCAAGATGCGGCGTAATAAAGAACGTAGAACTCCGGACTTTTCACTAAATCCGCACGGCGGTAACGTCGCCCATCAAAACGGTGAGGCTTGGCCTTAAGGATCTGAGCTCCAAGTGACGTCTGCTCGACGATCTCCTTGATATGTGACGGGTCTACCGGCTCATCGTTTTGCGCGAGCTCTTCAATATAGGCGATATCAGCTGCGGAAAGAAGATCGATGGGAAACTTGACGGCCTGACCATTAACAATGACTTCAGCTTCTTTCCTCTCAGGATTGAAGGACCGGAACTTTCCCTCAAAAGTGCGCGAACCGTCCGAGCTGGTCCATGTGCGAGTCGTCTCATCTGCGACGAGTGCGCTCGTCGCCAAGAGGACAACGCCGCTGAGGAAAATGCCGGCAACTCTGCCGCAGAAGTGCAGGGACCTTGGAAGCGGTAGACTAGCCATCGTTTTTAGATAATCGCTTTTTCCCGTGGGTCAAGACTCATAGCTCTATTAACCGGAGCGCAAAGGCCTTTTTCCACCTATACGCACCGCTGAACGACTCAACGCTCTGTCCGAGCGATTCGGAGCTCCCGAATTTCTTCTTATAGGGCTGAACTCCCCTACCTAATCCCTATAGAGGATCAAATCCTGATTGGAGTGGCTCACGATAATTCAAAAATCGATCTGCTTTTACAACATTCCTGAAACGGGCGATAAAACCGACACTTACCAATCGTTCTCGGAAGAGCCGAAAGTTCAGGATTATGCTCATATTCTACTTGCAATCCAGTCCTTGAATACCTCTCATTATGATCCGCATGAGTGTCACAAAATCTCTTTCTTTGACCGTTTGCTTCGGCGGCATTCTGGCTCTCAGTTTTGCCTGCAGCGAAACCCCCTCGACTAACCAAAGTGGGACTGTCTCAAAACCAGCCAGAAACTCAATTGTCCTCGATTTCACCTATGGATCGGAAAAGGACAAGTGGATTCAAAGCGTGACCGACCGGTTTAATCATCAGAGAGTCAAACTCGGATCTGGCAAGGCTATTTACGTCAAAACCCACCCCATGGGTTCTGGAGAGTGTATCGACGAGATTCTGACTGAATCTCGCAAGCCCCATCTGACCAGCCCAGCATCGGCAGCGTTTATCGAGCTCGGCAACGCCGAATCTCAAACAAAATCGGGCCGCCCGCTTGTCGGTGACACAACTGAGTTGTGCCTATCTCCAGTCGTCATTGGGATGTGGCAGCCGATGGCTGAGGCACTAGGCTGGCCTGAAAAAAAGCTCGGGTGGGCAGATATCCATGCTCTGGCAAAAAGTCCCGAAGGATGGGCGGCGAAAGGCTATCCACAGTGGGGTGATTTCCGTTTTGGTCACACCCACCCAAGATATTCAAATAGCGGCATCATCTCCTTGTTCGCCGAAGCCTACGCGGCAGCTGGTAAACAGAGCAACCTCACTCTCTCGGACCTTGAAACTCCGGCTGTAGCTACCTATGTCCGAGAAATCGAGGAATCAGTTGTGCACTATGGGAGATCAACTGGTTTCTTTGGACGCAAGATGTTCGAGAACGGCCCTCGCTACCTTAGCGCAGCGGTTCTGTATGAGAATATGATCATCGAGAGTAGGGATAAGCAAAACCTTCCCTTTCCCATCGTTGCGATCTACCCTAAAGAGGGCACGTTTTACTCTGACCATCCTGTAGGGGTCATTGACCGTGAGTGGGTCACGGCCGAGCATCGCGAGGCAGCGCAGCTCTACATAGAGTTCTTGCTAAAAGCGCAACAGCAGGAAGAAGCGATGCAGTTCGGGTTTCGCCCAGCAGATGTATCAATCGCACTGGACCAGCGCTTCTCGAAAGAATTTGGCGTGAACCCCATGCAACCAGCGACCACTTTGGAAGTCCCAAGCGTGGCTGTAGCGAAACGTATTCTCGGCCTATGGGAAGAAAACAAAAAGCGCTCTAACGTTGCTCTCGTGCTCGATGTATCCGGCAGCATGCAAGAGCAGCAGAAGATGAAAAGTGCAAAAGTAGGTGCAGGGGCGCTTCTATCTCAGCTTGGAGATGAGGACACCTTCTCCTTCTATTCGTTTAGCGATGAAATCACCGAAGTAAGCCTAAATCAGCAGGTTAAAAAAAACCGTGAGGCAATGCAGAAACATGTCCGTTCCTTATTTGCTAATGGAGGGACCGCCCTTTATGACGCCATCGATTCAGCGTTCTCAAACTTGCAGAAAACCGAACTAAATAAGCGCATCACAGCAATCGTTGTTCTAACAGATGGGACTGATACGCACAGCGCGCTGTCTCTCTCCGAATTGCGCTCACGCATTCAAGCGACGAACGAGTCATCTGGGGGCATTCGCATTTTTACAATCGGCTATGGGAGCAACGCCCAAACAGCCACGCTCAAAGCAATCGCAGCAGACTCTAAAGGGAAGTTCTACAAAGGAGACACCAGCAATATCTCAGAAATTTTTCGGGATATCTCCACTTTCTTCTAGGGCAACTTTACTACCTATAGATTTATGAGTGATACACCTCGACTAACAATCCTTGGAAAGCTGTTTATGGTGTTTTTTCTGGCCGTGCTTGGCGCGGGCGCATTTTGGCTCTTCACCAACTCAGGACCTGATTCTACTAGCAATCCTACAACGCCAACCTCCTCAACTCCATCAAGAGGCGAGGTCGAGCTTCGCATCGCATACGGCACCGAAAAAAAACGCTGGTTACAAGCCGCCGCCGAACTGTTTGGCCAGACCAAATCTGGTCAGAATATAAAAATTTCCCTCCTTCCCTATGGGTCGATGGAAGGCGCTCGAGCTACCGTGGAGCCGAAGAACAGCGTGCACGTCTGGAGCCCAGCTAGCTCGGCTTTTCGAGGAGTCTTTGAATCGGAGTGGGCGCTACGCCACAAGCCAAACCCAATCAGTCGAGCTGAAGCCTTGGCTCTCACGCCGATGGTGTTCGTCATGTGGGACCAGCGCTTCCAAGCATTTTCTGAGCGTTATGGGGAACTCAACTTTGATACCATCCGGCAGGCGCTCACTGCACCAGGAGGATGGAATGACATAGGCCAAAAGCCTGAGTGGGGATTTTTCAAATTCGGCCACACGCACCCCAATCGCTCAAACAGTGGCATGATCTCTCTCGCACTAATGGCCCATGCATTTCACGACACAACTCGACCACTCAACCTACCACAGATCGTCAATTCTGACTTTCAGACGTGGCTCAGGTCCATCGAGGGCAATGTCTCAGGTCTAGTCAACAGCACCGGCACGATGATGCGAGACATGGTTTTAAAAGGCCCGGCATCC
>JAHDIL010000011.1:0-6090 GCA_020630835.1 Verrucomicrobiota bacterium | reverse complement strand
TGATTACCTGAAAGATGCTAAGGGCCGCTGGGGAAAACTCAAGGTAGTCTACCCAGATACAAACATTTGGAACGACAACCCCTACTATATAATCGATTCAGAATGGCTAGGCAAAAACGAGAGGCGAGCTGCCAACGCCTTCCTAGACTTTCTTTTGCAGCGAGAAATCCAGGCAGCATCGCTCCAGCATGGCTTTAGGCCGGCTGACCCGGCCATCTCTCTCATGGAGCAAGACTCCCCTTTTATCAAACATGCGACGAGTGGCATACAAGTTGAGATTCCTCGGGTGGCTGAAGCACCCGAGCCAGAAGCGATGATCCAGCTACTCACAGGGTGGGAGCGGTTGCGTAACTAATTCCTCCTCACACAAAACCATGTTTAAATACCTGAAAGCAGCGTTCTGGGTGCGAGAACCGATCCCGTTATTCGGGGCGGTGCCAATAAATGCTCTTCTCTTTGCCGGATTTGTGGCCCTCGGATTCGGCCATCCAGGATTTTGGTTACTTGGGTCACTCTGCGAAATCATTTACCTGTGGGCAATGAGCTCGAGCAAGCGCTTCCGCCATCTCGTCGATGCCACAGACCTTCAAGCAAACTCAGATAGGAAAGAAGGAGAACGGAAGAGCATTGTCGACAAACTCTCAGCCGAAAGCCAGGCTGAATACAAGCGGTTCCAGCACCGTTATGCCGAGGCTAAACGCCTTTATAATGACGAACATCATGACGCAGAGACGGCGGCAGCAAATTTAGAGCATCTAGACTCACTCCTTTTCATCGTGGGCCGCCTCCTGCTAGGCAAACAAAGACTGAGTGCGGAAAACGTCGAGTCTAGCAAAATGCGATTAGTAGACCAGATCACTAGACTACGCGCAGAGATCGCTACGGGAGCAAGTCTGTCTGAGGAAGCTAAGGAGACCCGCCAAAGGTCAGTAGAAATCAGAGAGCAACGTCTCAACCTATTAGAGAACCATGAGAGGTCGCTTGACGAGGTGGAAAGCCATTTAGATCAACTCGACGCCCAGTTTAATCTAGCTGTCGATGCGGCTCGGCTTTCTCAGGCCCCTGATGCTGCAAAACTTGATCACAACCTAATTAGCTCTCTCATGGCGACACCTTCGGGCATCTTAATAGGTGACAGTGCCCCATGGGTGCAGGGCGAAACTACAGCTTCAGAGTTGGAGTAGCGGGCGGAAGACGCTAGCGACACAGCAGAGCTTGAACATAACTATCATGGATACTGAGGCCCAATCAGCTTGTCGGAGCCATATCCCAACGCCAGCCGACTCAGCGTAGCCGCACCTGTAAACGCTAGGAACAACGGCAGCCCACAGACGCAACACAGGGTAGTTACTCGTTTCCTAGGCAGACGATGATCACCCTGCCGTCGAAGGAGAGCGGCACGCGTCCGAGCGGGGACTACGTAACTTTGCCAAACGTTTTCCGATAGGCTAGCGGAGCGATTCCGTTGGCCGCTCGAAAGTGACGGGTAAAATGGCTCTGATCGTAGTAACCACAATCCAATGCAATTTCCCCAATAGGAAGCCTCGTCGTTTTCAGTAGTTGCCGCGACTTCTCGATACGCAAAGCCTGAATGAATTGCTGCGGGGAAAGGCCGAGAAGTTTCCGAAAAGTTCGATTCAGATGAGTCACTGAGAATCCGGAAACCTTGGCCAGCTCTTCCGTTGTCACGGTTTGATTGTAGTTGATCTGCAATAGTCTCAAGGCGGGGGCGATGCCCTGGAAAGCGGCGTCCACCTCGGTATCCGTGTCGATGGGATAGCGCGCTCCGATAAGGCCAACGGCAATACCCTCCTCGCCTAACACGGGAACTTTTGAGGAATGAAACCATTGCGGTAATCCCTTAGGATCCATGACAAACCACGGCACATTCAGCACCGGTTGTAGGGTGCTCATCACTTTTTCATCCTCGGCCTGATAAGCGGCAGCCAGAACGGGTGGATGAAAATCGGCATCCCGTTTACCAAAAAGCCCTGTGCCAGACGCCAACCCTTTGGACTCCAACATCAGTTGATTGCAGCCTACAAACTGACTTTTTCGGTCCTTCACGAAAAGCACGGTCGTCGGCAGGGCATTAAAAAGCTCCACAAAGGCCTTCGCAACAGGATCACCGCCTAAAAAGCTCTCTTCTTGGAAAAACGAAATCGTCGGCTGTGTCTTCAAAATCCCTACAATACGGCTCAGAACTATGGTCTAAATATACAAAAACAACACACCTGAAATGCAAGCTGAAACGAGCAGAACAGCGGACACTCTGGTATGCGTGCCATCCGCCTTCTGATCCCTGCTCTTGTCCAGTCGGGTCTCCTGCCTACTTTCGCCGAAGAGAAACCTGAGGAAGTGAGTTTTTCTCGAGACATCCTTCCGATCCTCTCCGACCGTTGTTTCCACTGTCACGGCCCCGATCCAAGTCACCGGAAAGCTGATCTACGGCTCGATTTGGAAAGCGAAGCAAAAAAGGATCGCGGGGGTTACTTCAGCATTGATGTGGCCGACTGGGAGGCATCCGACATATGGGACCGAATCATCACTGAAGAAGAGGATGATCTGATGCCTCCTCCTGACTCACACCGAAAGCCCATTTCGAAGCAAGAACGAGCCAAAATTGCATCTTGGCTAAAAGCTGGTGCCCCTTGGGGAAAGCATTGGTCATTTGAAAAGCCTGTTAAAGCCCCCATCGCAAAAGAGGCTCATCCCATCGACTTTTTCGTAGGTGAAAAATTACATAGCAAGAAAGGGACGCTCTCTCCAAAAGCCTCTCCTGCTACTCTTGTGCGCCGCTTGAGCCTGGCTTTAAAAGGGCTACCACCCACCGCAGAGGAAGTTCAGAAGTTCCAGAAAGCGCCAACTAGCGCCAACTGGAAAGAGCTCGTGGACTTATACCTTTCTTCACCCGCCCATGCTGAGAGGCTGACTATGTGGTGGATGGATGCTGCTCGCTACTCTGATACGGACGGTTTCCAGCAAGACAAAGAACGTGAGAACTGGCCTTACCGTGACTGGGTGATCAAGGCCTTTCACGAAAATGTGCCCTACGATCAGTTTACTCGTGAACAATTTGCCGGTGATCTTCTCCCTGATGCGTCGGAGTCACAGATCATCGCTACGGCTTTTCATCGGAACCACATGACAAATGGCGAAGGTGGTCGTGACCCAGAAGAGTCACGCATCGACTATGTGATGGATCGCGTCGCCACCACAGGAACCGTTTGGCTAGGTCTCTCCCTAGGTTGCGCTCAGTGCCATACCCATAAATTTGATCCCGTCAGCCACAGGGATTACTACCAAATGTTCGCCTTCTTCAACAGTATAGACGAAGACGGCCGTGCCGGGCGCGGTGCCAAGCCCTATCACAAAACGACATCGCCCCATCTGCAGCCAGCTCTAGACGAACTTTCCGCAGAGGCAGAAAAATGGCAGAAGCGTGTCACGTTAGCACACCAAGAGGCGCGCAAGCGCTTCGACCAGCAGCTACCGAGCTTGGTGACGTCACTCCCGTTGGATTATACACCATGGTCCCGAGCTCAAGCGACGCGAGTCAGCTCTGCACAAGGCACAACTCTAAAAATCGAGGCGAACGGTATCATCCGTGCTGAAGGCAAAAACCCGTTTCAGGATGATTATGAAATCCACTTCGCCGCAAACGATCTCCCAAAAACAATAACGGGATGGCGCATCGAGGTATTGCCATCACAAAGAGAGGATGGGCAGCGAGTCTATGGTCGAGACCAGAGCGGAAACTTCATTCTCACTAATGTGAAGGCTTTCGTCAGAAAAGATGGGGGAAGACAGCTGAACCCCATAAAGCACGAAACAGCCATCGCCACATCGGAGAAAGACACTCAAAAAAAGGGGCGATCCTACGGCAAAATTTCCGAAACTCTCGGCGATGATCCTCGCATAGGCTGGACCCTCCCCTCTCCTCTACCTGCCGAGAACCCAACTGGCCTCTTCACCTTTGCTCAGCCCGTCTCGCCGGGTGCCTCAGATGAGGTGGTCATTCAGCTCATGCATCGATCGACCTACGGGAATGCCAATCTCAGTAGATTCCGCATCACACTTACTGGTGAACACGGTGAAGCGCTTAGCAGCTTTGAGCTATCCCCTAAGGAGGAGCTAGCACGCTCCCAAGCGAAGAACGTAGATCAACTCGAGAGTTCTCTGGTCGAGCGACTTTTTGAGCAGCATCTGCTAGAAGATAAAGCCTACCAAAAAGTCAAAGCCCATCATGCCACTATAGTGAACCAACGCACTACCTTAGATAAGACGTATAAGGAGCTCGAAGTGATGGTTCTAAAAGAGCGAGATGAGCCTCGTGTCAGCCACATCCTTGAGCGTGGCGTCTGGGATGCGAAAGGCGAGGAGGTCTCTCCCGCTCCCCTCCAGGCCATCCTACCCGTAGAGAACGGCAGTGTTACTGATAGGCTCGGGCTCGCCAACTGGCTCACGCACAAAGACAATCCGCTTACCCCTCGTGTAACCGTCAACCATCTCTGGACGATCGTTTTTGGGAAAGGTCTCGTGCGAACGAACGAAGACTTCGGTCTGCAAGGTGAAGCGCCCACTCACCCCAAACTGCTCGACTGGCTGGCAGTCGAACTTGTCGAGTCAGGTTGGGATCTCCGCCATATTCTGGGACTGATGGTGAGCAGCGAGACCTTCCAGCAACGCAGCCATGTAACGCCGGAGATGCTTGAGCTTGACCCTGAGAACCGTCTCCTCGCTCGCGCTAACCGTTATCGTCTTCCTGCATGGATGATACGAGACTACGCTCTACGAGTTTCTGGTTTATTGACTGAGCGCGCCTACGGCCCACCCATGAAGCCATGGCAGCCCAAAGGGGTCTGGACGGAGATGTCTATGGGGCGGCTGAACTATGTGCCCACCTATGGAGCAGACCAGTATCGCCGCACCCTCTATGCCTTCTGGAGACGCTCCAGCGGACCGACCTTCCTCTTCGATAATGCAAAACGGCGTGACTGTGAGGTCAGTCAGAGCATCACGAACACGCCTCTTCAGGCACTGACTCTACTCAACGATGAGTCCATTCGCGAATCTGCTCGCGCGCTCGCTGACCAGAATAGGCAGGCGCCCAGAGGACTCAAGACACTTGCAGAGCAGATACTTTTTCGCCCCCCAACGGATCAAGAGATCAGCTACCTGACCAATCACTACAAAAAGACCCTACTCCACTATCAAAGCGCGCCAGCAGACGCCCTTGACCTGACTGCTGTTGGGCAACAAGAACCACCGGCCATCGCAGACGCCGCACAGACAGCAGCCCTCATGACCACAGCAACCCTCCTTCTTAACCTCGACGAAACCATCACCCATGAATGAGAAACAACTAGACGACAACAGATTCGAGACCGCCACTGACCTCGGGCGCCGCTCTTTCCTCAATAGGACAGGCATCAGTCTGGGATCTCTCGCTCTCGGGACCCTATTGGGCAAAAACGGGGAGGCCGCACAAACGATATCAGGTGCCGATCAACTTTCCCACGCGGCAGCAAAAGCGAAACGGTTAATCCTACTCACTCAATCTGGCGGGCCATCACAGCTCGAGCTTTTTGACCACAAACCTGGCCTAAAAAAATGGGCAGGGGTCGAGCTTCCTGAAAGTGTCCGAAACGGTCAGCGTCTGACTGCGATGACCGCAAAACAGAAACAGCTCATCCTACCAGGTATTGTGGACTTCAAGAAGTATGGTCAGAGTGGGGCGACCGTCAGCGACTGGATGCCGCATACCGGGTCCATTGCTGATGATCTCTGCTTTGTTAAGTCTATGGTCACTGACCAGATTAATCATGCCCCGGCGATGACCAAATTTCTAACAGGGCACCAGCTCACTGGCCGCCCCAGTTTTGGTGCCTGGGCCAGCTACGGGTTAGGCAGCGAGAATAAAAACCTACCCGACTATGTCGTCCTCATCTCAAAGATGGATCGACCCAGCGATCAACCCCTTTACGACCACTACTGGGGCAGCGGTTTTCTGCCCTCCCGCTATCAGGGCGTAAAGTTTCGCAATGCAAAAGAGCCCGTTCTCTATCTTCAGGACCCTGAGGGTATGCC
>JAHDIL010000010.1:11703-13153 GCA_020630835.1 Verrucomicrobiota bacterium | reverse complement strand
CAAGCTGCAAGGCAATATGGCTGATCTAAAACGTCGAATTGCCGCGGCCGAGAAACTGATCGCCGAGTTCGAAACGAAATCGAGCCTCGTGAGCAAGCTTCTAAATCTGGATGATCCCTCGCCTGTCGATACCGTCGTAAGAGGAGAAGCCCTCTTAGCTGATTCTATCAGGCAGACGGAGATGGCAGAAAACCTGGCCAAACAGGAACAAGAGATCGAAGAACAGAAAAAAGCGCGCGACCTAATCGCTGATCGACTGAGCTCGATCGCTCGACAGGTATCACTTGAGACTCGTGACGAACTCATCCTATTCCTGCCAAAGGAGGAAAAACGCTACCAGTTAGATGCCGCTATCCAAACTATCGATCGGACATTTTCCACTTCCAATACACGGCTCACGAAAGATGAATTATTTAGTCTTCTGGAAAACCATGATGAAGCGTCGGTAGGTCTGGCGCTTCAGGAAAAAACCGCTCAGAAGAGCATCCTGGATGATCAACTTAAAGCGGCTTACCAAGAGGAATATGAAGCAAAAGGGATACTGAAAGCCATAGAATCTGAGGATCGCCGATCCCACGAGTATCGCCAAAGCCTACAAAACGAATTGTCTCTGCTCGAAGAGCAGCTGGAGCGATACCTCACCCTGAGGCATGCCATAACCTTTCTTGAAGATGCCATTGAAGCCTTCCACACCGAAAATCAGAGCCCGGTGCTGACACGTTCCGGTGAATTCTTCAATCAACTGACGACAGGTGCTTTCACAACACTCCAAACCCGCTTTGACGAAAAAGGTGCTTCTCAGCTGACAGCGGAGCGAGAGGATGGTCGATCCATGCTCATTCACGAGTTAAGCGAGGGCACACAGGACCAGCTGTTTCTTAGCCTGAGACTGGCTTTGCTCGAGTCGCACGCCGAGTCTTTCGAGTCTATGCCGCTGTTCCTCGACGATATTTTGATGACATATGACGACGAGCGCGCAACGGCTACCCTACGGGTGCTCGGGGATATGAGCAGCAAGATCCAGATTTTCTTACTCACCCATCACGACCACCTTGTCGATTTAGCTCAATCGGCACTCGCTCCTGGTTTTTTCCAGGTTCATCGGCTGTCGGAATCGACTGCCTAAAATCAGCCGAAAAAAATATAGCTTTTTTGCGGCTTTTTCCTCCAACCTTTTTCTTTGCTTATGCCTGCTTCCTAAGGAAGCTAATCAATGCGCTTTCTTTATCTCCTGCTCATAAGCCTAGCTCTGCCTTTCCAGCCATCGACACTGGAAGCTAAAGACCGTCCCAACGTTGTTTTCATCCTGACTGACGATCAGCGATGGGATGCGCTCAGCTGCATGGGAAATAAACATCTGCAAACACCAAACATTGATCGCTTGGCAGAGGAAGGGGTCCTCTTCAAAAACCATTTCTGCACGACATCGCTTTGTTCGCCCAGCCGTGCT
>JAHDIL010000010.1:0-11693 GCA_020630835.1 Verrucomicrobiota bacterium | reverse complement strand
GGGGTGGTAATCTATTTCACTGACTATCCGCGAGATCTGCCAACCTTTCCACGCCAACTACAAAGTGAGGGATATGCCACCGCTTACATCGGGAAGTGGCACATGGGCGAAGATGACGATAGCAAACGCCCGGGTTTCGATCACTTCATCACTCACCGCGGCCAAGGAAAATATTTCGATACGGAGTTCCGCATTAATAGCGGTGATCGCAAGGTGATTCCCGGTTACTACACAACTGTCGTCACCGACCTGGCTCTCGACTGGTTACATGATCAAGAAAGCACCGAAAAACCATTCATGCTTTTCCTCGGGCACAAGGCACCGCACAGCTTCTATTATCCAGAGCCAAAATATGAGGAAGCATTCGACAATGTCCGCGTCCCCTACCCGGAAACAGCTTTCCAACTCAAGGACAAACCCGAATGGATCCAAAAGCGCCTACCTACCTGGCATGGCATCTATGGCCCGCTCTTCGATTGGCGAAAAGATTTCCCCGACCCTTCAGCGGAAGGCATGCTCGCTTTCGAAAATATGACCCGCGCTTACTGGGGCACTATCCTCTCTGTAGATGACTCGGTGGGGCGCCTATACTCCTACCTCGAACGGATTGGAGAGCTAGATAACACGCTCTTTATTTTCACGAGTGATAACGGCCTACTCAACGGAGAGCATGGAATGGTCGACAAGCGGACTGGTCACGACCCTTCGCTGCGGATTCCCTTGGTTGTGCGATATCCAAAATTGGTCTCACCCAAATTTCCAAAAGTGATCGACGAGCAGACACTAACCCTCGATTTCGCCTCCTCAATTCTAGAAATTTGCGAGGCTAAGGCCCTACCAAAAACCCAGGGCAAGTCTTGGAAAAAACTGATTACAAAGGGAGATCCGGATTGGAGAACCAGCTGGTATTATGAATATAACTACGAGGTCCAGTTTCCGTATACACCTAACGTCCGGGCCCTGCGCACCGATCGCTGGAAATATATCCGCTATCCACATGGCGATGGTTCGCCGGATAAGCATATGGCCGAGCTATATGACCTAGCGAACGATCCGCATGAAACGACCAATCTCATCAATATACCGGATCACAAAGAGCTAGTCGCCAAACTGCGTCAAGAACTTGACACCCTCATCAAAGAAAGCCTAGACGGGCGGGAGGATAAGATGCCAATAGACCAGGGCATCAAGGGTGAGTTGCCTGACGAAAAAATCCGGTAACCGTAGACCCGCCGTTTCACCTCACTTCAGGGCTTGTCTCAATCCAGCTTCCCCCCTTATGCTATCGGTATGAGACGTTGCTTTATATTACTCGGGTGCATTCTGCTATCATTTCACTCAATCCAGGGCGAAGAGCCGCTTAACTGGCATCAGTTCCAAGGTCCTTCTCGGACAGGAGCCATCAAGATACCCGGCCTTGACCTTAAGAGTTGGATTGCGGGAGATCCCAATCCCAACTGGGCAGTCGAGCTTCACGAAGGTTTCGGGGGCGCCGCCATCTATAATGAGGAAGTCTTCGTCCTCGATCGGGATCCCGCAGAGGCTGATTTACTGCTCTGCTTAGATCTCGAATCCGGCTCGGAAAAATGGCGATTCCGCTTCGATCATGCCGGAATTCTACCTCACTCAGGGTCTCGAGGTGTTCCTTTGGTGGAACAAGATGCCGCTTACTTTATCGGCGGTCTCGGTGATATTCATCGGATCAACAAAACTACCGGGGAAGCCGACTGGACAGTCAGTATTCAAGATCGCTATGAAGCGACCCCTCCAAAATGGGGTTGGGCGCAAAGCCCACTAATCGTGGGCGACGTCCTAATAGCGGCCGCCATGAGCACAGATGCAGGTCTTGTAGGTCTAAACAAAAAGACCGGCGAGGAGCTATGGCGGACGCGAGGATTTGGCGATTCTCATTCTTCTACCACTAAGCTTACTCTGGACGGCGTAGAGCAGGTCGTGTTTGTAGCGACGGAGCGGGAAGGCGACGGAGGCATCGGCACGACCATCAGTGTAGACCCGAAGACAGGATCCACGCTTTGGGATACTGCCATCTATTTCAACAAAATACCCATTCCCTTTCCCACTAAAATCAGCGATGACCGAGTCTTTCTCACGGGTGGATATGGCAATGGTAGCGCCATGCTGAAATTCACTCAAGGAGCCCCCAACTGGC
The DNA here is from genome assembly GCA_020630835.1 of Verrucomicrobiota bacterium. GTDB lineage: Bacteria > Verrucomicrobiota > Verrucomicrobiia > Verrucomicrobiales > DEV007 > Arctic95D-9. The sequence goes on along the minus strand of JAHDIL010000010.1, from coordinate 9,523 downwards.
AGGCGAGCGAACAGTATTCCTTAGATATCGGAACGCAGATGCATCAGCCTTTTTTGATAGACGAACACCTCTATATCTTGGCCAATGAAAACGCCAACCATAAGGGGGAAGCTCGAAAAACGGGAGGCCTCATGTGCTTAAACCTCGATGGGGAAACTCTCTGGCATACAGGAGATACCCCATTCATGGGTCGAGGGAATATGGTCCGCGTTAATGACCATCTCCTCATTCAAGACGGTGAAACAGGATTTCTCCGGCTCGTAGCCCCCTCGCCTAAAGGCTATCAGGAGCTTGGCCTCTTGGATGTATTTGAGAAACGCGAGGAGGTAGACGCCATGATCGCAAAGCAGGCCAATCGCAAGTTTGTGCGCTTACCTGACTTCAAGCTGTGGTCTCCTATGGCTATCAGTCAGAATCATTTGATCCTGCGCGGGCAGGAGCGCCTCATTTGCTATCGCTTGCGTTGAGACAATGCGGGCTTTCGCAACACTTACGGCTACAACGCAGGTTAAGCCGATGCGCTGAGATCATAAAAATCCCCCCGAGCGTCGTAACAATGCTGGCGAGGGGCACATTTAGGAAGGTATTCCCGCTCTCATCAGTCTTAATCGAAGGACAGCAAGCATCGCAAGAGTCAGCCGAGGAAATAACTCCCTCCCCTTTTCGCCAGTGGAAGACCTCCGAGGAGGCTGCTGAGTCCAAAGCAGATCCGTCAACGGTTTCGCCTCTCTTCCACACAAACACATCATCACCCTCAACGACCTTTGAGGCATCAGCGGATGCGCCAAACCAAGGAAGATGGAGAGGCTGCGTCTCAACGTAGGGCAAAACACTTCCCATGATGAGGATCCCTGCGCCCACGCCTCCGAGAGTGCCCGGCATTTTTGCCCGATGTTTCCGATACCCAATCACGAGGGTGGCGCCAGCAAGCGGAATGACAAAGAGTGCCATCCCCCAGTGCGAAGCCGGATGGGCCCAAACCGAACCTACAAGCGGAGCGATCAGGAAGATGAACGGCGTGACAGCACAGTGAATCGCACACAAAATCGATGCAAATACTCCAATCCTGTCCCAACTAGGCAAGGCGGAAATGCTGCTGACAGGAGATGATTCCGTAACCACGCGTGTCATCATAACGAAAAACGCAACCTGTGAAAATCAAGACTACAGCCAAAACTGTGAAGAGGCGCCCCTATTCCTCATGAAGTTGGAGCTTTTCATCCCAAACATTCGCTTAGTTCTTCAACGAGCTCATCAAGAAAATGCCTAGCCCTTCTAGAGAAAGGCTCTAGAAACAAAAAAACGGGTGTGAAGTCCACGAAAGACAACCACCCGCGCAGATCAAATCTGACTCTCCTCAGTGAGCAAGACAGAACTCCTCGAAGCGGTCGAGCCCTTTTTTAATGATATCAAGGCCCGTAGCATAACTCAACCGGATCGAATGATCATGCCCGAAGGCAATACCCGGGACAGCTGCGACTTCGTAGCGCGAGAGCAGCTTCTCCGTCAAATTCATCGAACTCAGCCCCATTTTTGTGGTGTCGACAAGGAAATAGAAAGCCCCATGCGGCTCCACAATATCCACGTTATTGATATTCTGCAGACGGCTCATCATATACTGACGACGCATATCATACTCGTCTACCATATCAGAGATCATGTTCTGATCCCCCTGCAGAGCAGCGATGCCGCCATACTGGGCGAAGGAAGTTGGGTTGGAGGTGGTGTGACTCTGAATGATGGAAATGGCCTTGGCTATTTCAGGTGGGGCGGCGGTGTAACCTAGGCGCCATCCGGTCATCGCGTAAACCTTACTGTGACCGTTAATGGTGATGGTCAAGTTCTTCGCTTCATCGCTGAGAGCGGCTACGCTCACGTGCTTAGTGTCCCCATAAACGAGCTTCTCATATATCTCATCAGAGAGGATAAGCACGTCCTCTGAAACCGCTACTTCGACAAGTGCTTCAAGCTCCTCTTGAGAATAAACGGCGCCAGTTGGATTGCCTGGCGAATTTAGGATAAGCATTCTAGTGCGACCGCTGATCGCATCCTCGAATTCTTCCGGAGTGATCTTCCAACCGTTCTCCTTTTTCGTTTCCACGATGTAGGGCTCAGCACCAGCTAGACGCACCATTTCAGGGTAGCTTGTCCAGTAAGGAGAAGGGATAATTACTTCATCCTCGGCATCGCAGGTCGCGAGAATCGCATTGTAGCAAGAGTGCTTAGCCCCGCAATTCACAGAGATTTGGCTGATGTCGTATTCGATGCGGTTTTCGAGAAGAAATTTTTCCTGAATCGCTTCTTTCAGCTCAGGGATACCGGTAGCTGGAGTATATTTCGTAGCTCCACTCTGCAATGCCTCGATGGCGGCATCTTTGATATGCTGAGGTGTATCGAGATCGGGCTCACCCGCACCAAAGCTGGCGATGTCTTTGCCTTCCTCCCTCATTTTCTTAGCGGCTGCGGTGATAGCGAGGGTTTGAGAAGGGGAAATTTCTCCAAATTTTTCGGCAATGAAACTCATAGGTGAAGGAAACAATTGTGGTGCGAGCCCCTTCTCACCATGCTCCTCTGATTTCATCGAAACTCATGAGCTACTCTCATGCGGAAAGAACGGACCCTGTAGGGTATCGGCACGGGAAAAACGCGCAGACAAAATCTTTCGATGACAGCCAGAACAATCTCTCCCGAGCACCGTAGTTCATAAGCAAGATGCAGGAGGATTCAAGGCAAAAAGCCTCATGCGCCGCGGAAAACTCTCTCCTCTGCCTTATCGGCTCGCCCAAATAGCATGCCACAGAATCTGCCGGATTATTTTAGAGCAAATTACGTATCTGGCGGAGCATTTTTCTATACGGCATCCTTAGCCATGCCAAAAATCAATTTCACCTGCAGTTTACTACTACCGCTGTTTCTCTCGTTTCTCACCTCTCTCCAGGCCGAGAAACCCAATATAGTCGTCTTTCTCACAGATGATCAAGGCTGGGGAGACCTAAGTCTCCATGGAAATCAGGACCTCAAGACTCCACGCATCGACTCCCTCAGTCGCGACGGACTTGTCATGGAGCGATTTTACGTGCAGCCCGTCTGCTCCCCGACTCGTGCAGAGTTCCTCACCGCGCGCTATCACTCCCGCTCAGGAGTTTCGGGCGTTTCTCAGGGGGCGGAGCGGCTCAACCTAGATGAAACAACCATTGCCAACGTCTTCTCTGATGCCGGCTATCGCACTGGTGCATTCGGAAAGTGGCATAATGGCATGCAGTATCCCTACCACCCGCTGGGTCGAGGTTTCGATGAATTCTACGGATTCTGTTCCGGCCATTGGGGGAACTACGTTGACCCATGGCTAGACCACAACGGCAACATGGTAAAGGGCGAGGGATTTATCGTCGATGACACAGTCAGCAAGGCCATTGAGTTCATGAAAACCAGTGAGGGCAAGCCGTTTTTCACCTACATACCCATCCCGACACCGCATTCTCCCATGATCGTTCCTGACAAATATTGGAATCGATTCAAAGACAAAAAATTAACGCAACAGCCAACCAAAGAACCCAAATTTGGCCCCAATCACGCGCTTGCCGCCCTCGCCATGTGCGAAAATATCGATGACAATGTCGGCCGCGTGCTCGACTACCTCGAAGAGTCTGGCCAAGAAGAAAATACTATCGTCCTCTACTTTTGTGATAACGGCCCGAATGGCTGGCGCTGGAATGGAGGAATGGCAGGAAAAAAAGGTCGTCACGAAGAGGGGGGCGTGCGCTCCCCCCTGCTCGTGCGCTGGCCTGAAAAGATTCCCGCAGGCAGCCTTGCTCGCACCCTCTCTAGCGGGCTAGATTTGCTCCCCACCCTGGCAGGCCTTGCCGGCGTGGAACTGACGACAAATAACCCCATCGACGGCAAAGATCTGTCCTCAGTATTTCTACAAGGTGACAAGGCCGCTACACCGGAACTGCAGGAGCGTATTATCTTTAACCAATGGAGAGCGAAAACCTCTATCCGAAACGACCGTTTTCGACTAATGGGCGAAGGCATGCTTTACGAGATCGACCGCGATCTTGGCCAATTGCGCGATCTGTCCGAAATTTACCCGCAGCACAAGGCGCAACTTCAAGAACAACTGGACAATATCATGTCCCAACTCCCTCCTCAACCCAAGGAAGACGAACGTCCCTTCCTCATCGGGGATCCAGGGATGGAATACACCCAGCTTCCGATTCGTGACGCAACAGCCACCGGAGAAATCCAGCGATCCTCTCGACACCCCAACTCGTCCTATTTTTTAAACTGGAAAAACGAAAAAGACGAGATTCACTGGAACGCAGAACTCGCGAAAGCTGGCACTTTTGAGGTCATCGTATTCTATGACTCGGGGCCCGACGTGGCAGGAACAAAACTCGCTCTAACATTCCAAGACGCCGAGGTTATCGGCACGATTACCGAACCAAACGAGTCGCCTATCGTGTCTGAAACTTACTTGCGCTACCAAGCGAACGAAGGTCCAGAAAAGGACTTCAAACCAGTATCCCTTGGAGAAATTACCTTACCCAAGGAGAAGGGCACCCTTCGACTCCGCGCGCTATCTAAGCCAGGAGAAGAGGTGGCAGAAGTTCGGCAACTCCTACTGCGCCGCATTCGGTAGAATTCTACCATTGTCTGGCACAGAGGCCAAACCTCCGTCTTAGGAGGTAAGAGACGCCATTCTTATTTTTAGGCCAAAAGATCTTTAATCACCTCGCCGTGGACATCAGTTAAACGGAAGTCGCGGCCTGAATAGCGATAGGTCAGCTTCTCGTGGTCAAAACCTAACATATGCAATATCGTTGCGTGCAAATCATGCACATGCATTTTGTCATCCTGAGCCTGGAAGCCTAACTCATCCGTGCTACCATAGCTAAAGCCAGGCTTAGCACCGCCACCAGCCATCCACATAGTAAACCCATAGTGGTTGTGATCTCGCCCCAGAGCGCCACCACCATTTGTATTGTTAGGTAACTCAACGGTGGGAGTCCGCCCAAATTCCCCTCCCCAGACTACAAGCGTGTCGTCCAGAAGCCCACGCTGTTCCAGATCAGTCAACAGTGCCGCAATAGGTTGGTCTGACTCTCGCGCTGTCCGTCCGTGGTTTTTCTCAATATCCGTATGAGCATCCCAAGGCTGACCACCTCCATGCCATACCTGAACAAACCGAACACCGCGCTCAACAAGACGCCGCGCAACAAGCATCTGATCACCGAACAAGTTTTTCCCATAGAGCTCGCGGGTCCGCTCATCCTCTAGACTGACGTCAAAAGCATCTGTAGCCTCCATCTGCATGCGGTAGGCGAGTTCCATTGATTGAACTTGAGCATCAAAAAGGCGCTCAACTCCCTCACCCAACCCTGCAGAAGCATTTAACGAACGAACGAGATCTAGCTGCGACCGCTGCATACCGCTGCTCGTCGCCATGTTTTCAAGATTCTCAATGACACGGGAGGGTGATGTTGCCTTAGTCAAATCAACATGAACCCCCTGCATCGCACCAGGCAGGAAGGCAGAACGCCAATTACGCTTGCGGGCAACCGGCAACCCTTTAGCACACAACGAAACAAATCCTGGCAAATTCTCATTCTCGGATCCCAAACCATAGGTCACCCAGCTACCAAGACTCGGACGATCCACGGCGATCCGCTCAGCACCTGTATTCATAAGCGCAAGAGAAGGCTCATGGTTAGGAAGGTTCGCCGTGAGCGAGTGCATAAAACACATCTTGTCAACATGCTGGGCTACGTTGGGAAACATATCACTCACCCATTTCCCGCTCTGCCCATACTGCTTAAAAGCGAAGGGTGACTGCATGATCGCCCCCGTCTTTCGCTCCGTTTTAAGGTTTCCCTCGGACAGAGTCTGCCCATCCATGCGAGCAAGCTCCGGCTTATAATCAAAACTATCGACTTGCGATGGGCCGCCGTTAGCAAAGATGTGAATGACTCGTTTCGCCGTCGCGGGAAAGTGCGGCTCACGCACACTAAGCGGATTCGTAGCAGCTCGCAGGGGTTGAGCAGCCATTGGCCCAAGAGCCACAGAGCCAAACCCCATTCCTACCTGGGAAAGAAACTGTCGACGTGAGTTCATGATAATAGTTTTTGTTTCGCTAGCTCTAGTGCGGTTCAGCCCCCTCACTTAAGAAAAAGGAATTCGTTAGAATTAATCAGTGCCTGCGCAAGACTAGCATAGGCGCTCATAGGAGGAAGGGAATTCAAGGCATCAAGCAAATGCCACTCCTCACCGTTTTCTGCCTGAAAACGAATATTGCTCCACCCAATCGAATCATGAACGGGATTATTGCCAGGAGCGACAACCAAAGCCAATTCCTCACCCGCTTTGAGGGAGACACGCGGGAGAGCGAGCTTCATCTTTTCTTGGTTGGCCGGAAAGTGAAATGTCCCGACGACGCCCTCCTCCGAATGATGCCAACGAAGCTGCACGCCATCCCCTTTTCCTAGGCTAGCCTTAGCCCGTAAAATCTCTCCTTTAACCTGACCTCTTACCTCTCTGGGAGCCCGCCACTTTGCGATCGCACTATGAGCATCCGAACCGCCCGGATGTATGAGCCCCGGGCCAAAGCATACATGCCCTCGATCATCTTCCGTGATAGGGAAATTCGACTCCGGCTGAAAGCGGCGCCCCTCTGACTGCACGGCGAATTGAGTAAAACTGAGGTTCGATTCTTCCCCATGAATCTCGCCCCACCCGAAACGCCAGCCCGACTCTGACTGGCCTGCCAAGTCAATCTGACGCTTTCTCTTATTCTCAATAAACTCGGCAACAAGCGTTTCTTCCTGTGCCGACGGCAGTCTGCCGAGAACCGCCTCATAAATTCTGTTAATAGGATCATCTGATCTCCGAGCGACTCGCGCGATCTGCTCAGCTTGTTTCTGCACAAACTGACTATTCATTAGGAAAAGCCCCTGCATGGGGACGGTAGTTGCCTGGCGCTTACCGGTCGTTTCGGCTGGATTAGCAAAATCAAAGTTGGAGGCTATAAGAGGCACTTCTTGGCGATCAACCAAACCATAAACGGTCCGGCGATAGAGCCCATTCCTCGACGTAAAAAAATCACGGCTAGGCCCGCCCACACGATCATCGAGACTACCCGACGCAAGAAGGATGCGATCACGAATCTGTTCAAAGGTCTTTCGACGAGGCTGGAAGCGCCATAAGAGCCGATTGTCTCCATCGACCTCTGCATAGGCCCCCACCTTGGGGTTTTGTGCAGACTGCCGCCAAGTTTCTGAGCTCAAAATCAGGCGATGCAGGGCTTTCGTGGACCACCCGCTATCCATAAACCATTGCGCGAGAAAGTCGAGCAGCTCAGGGTGGTCTGGTTTTTCTCCGGTCAGTCCGAAATCACTGACACTCCGAACGAGGCCTTCGCCGAAATGCCACATCCAGACGCGATTAACAAAAACCCGAGCCGTCAGAGGATTCTCTGGAGAGGTGATAGCCTTGGCCAATTCCAGACGTTTCGTAGGCTGCTTAAAAACGATCGGCTCCCTACGCGGACTCACCACCGCGGGGAAAGCAGCCTCGACCGGATCGCCGGGGCGCGCAGACACGCCGCGAATGAAAACACGCTGTTTAACCGGCTTGGCTGTCGATCTCCATATCATGGCCACTTTTTCCCGATCCTCGCTCGCAAGCTGCAACCTCTCCCTTTTGGCAACCTTCTTCCCCCATTCGATACCTGGCCCGCTCGTTCCACCGATAAGATTAAACATCCGGCCGCGGTTAAACTCAGCCTCAGGGTCTTTTTCGATCGCTTTTCGAATAGCCTCACCGTGCTCTTCCTCAATGGCCTTCTCGATTTCCATCAGCGCTGTTTCGTAACGCTTACCGTCCGCGGTATCAGGAATCCCCTCTAAAGTCACATGCTGTGGAATCATCGAATTCCGAAACACCCCGTAAAGGCTGTAATATTCCTCGGTAGAGATAGGATCGAATTTGTGATCATGGCACCGAGCGCAAGCGACCGTAAGGCCCATCATCCCGCGGAATGTGGCATCGACCCGTTCATCGATGGTGTCCGGTGCCTGACGCGCTATTCGTCCGAGAGAAACAAAACCAGAGGCAGCCAGATGCTCGCGGCCTTCACCGTCCTCATCAATGAATTCATGCGCGGCTAACTGGTAGATAAAAGATTGATCGATGGGTATGTCGCTGTTGAAGGAGTCAATCAACCAATCTCGGTAAGACCAGGCGTGAGGCCAAAAGTGAGTCAATTTCGTGATATCAGGTATATACCCGAGGCTGTCAGCATAGCGCGCGACATCCATCCAGTGACGCGCCCACTGCTCACCGTAGCTATCTTCAGACAAGAACTGCTCGACGAGAGAGGCGTGTAGCATCTCATCAGAACGGAAGTCCCCTCCTATTGCCCGACGTTCCTCAGCTGTGAGCGGAAGGCCCGTCAGCGTCAGCTTTGTGCGCTGCGCCAAGGTAAGGCGATCGGCGGGTGGCGCAAGGCTCACCGCTGCTTCAATGCGAGCTCGATTTAAGAAATAGTCGACCGGGTTTCCTATAATTTCACTGTGCTCGGGAGATTGCACAGGCTGGAAAGACCAGTGATCTAGAGGGTCTTTTTCGTCCGATAGGGTGACATGCGCCGGCCATGGCAACCCCATTTCTACCCATCTCGTGAAGTCTGCTACTTGCGCTGCGCTCAGCTTCTCCCCCTTCTTTGGCATCGACGGGACTCCATCAGGTTGATGGTCCGAAATAGCCTGAAGCAGAACGCTTGCTCCCGTGTTTTCGAGATCGATCACTTTGCGCTGGTCGCTACCCGCAAGCCAACCGCCTCGACTATCCAATCGCAGCCCGACAGTGGCCCCATGCCCCGAGTGGCAGTCAAGACAGCTCCCTGCCAAAACAGGACGGATCTTTGACTCAAAGAAAGTCGCTTGCTCGGCAGTTACCTCACCAGCGCGACCGCCACTAGCGACGACGCAAAGACAAAAAATGAAGAAAATGTAAAGGAATACTGGCCGCATAGCAAAGCCCTCAGTGAACAAAACTCACGAGATAAGAATAAACTTCGGCCAAAAACCCCTCATTTCAACACCCCGTGGAGCGCGAACGCGCCACATCATCTAGCTACGAGCCCCTGCGAATTCCAGCGTGCCCGCTCTTCCCGAGCGTCTCTCTTGCGGAGAGGGAGATTCCCTGTAACACGAAAACCGCTACTGATGTGCGGGAGATCTGGAGAGAGAGAAATGAAAAGCTGCCTACTAGCCAGTAGCATCATCGCGCAGGAAAGCACTTTTGACTTTGCCGGGCGACCACTATCATCTATGCCTCTAGACATGAAGAACTTTTTTCGCGTTTCTACCATCACCTGCTTACTTCCCCTTTTGTTAGGACCGCTTTCGGCAGCTACTGAGCGCAGTCCCAACATCGTTCTCATCATCGCCGATGACTTAGGTTTCTCTGATCTAGGATGCTATGGAGGCGAAATCCAGACACCAGCCCTCGATACCCTCGCCAA
>JAHDIL010000009.1:11028-13323 GCA_020630835.1 Verrucomicrobiota bacterium | reverse complement strand
TAGCGGCTTGCGATAAAAAGAGGGATTGCACCTCAAACCTCCTCGAAGCGGCCCTTCAAAGCCGACCACTATGAAGGGCACACCAAAAAGAGAGCCTTCGAAGTTTCTTTTCGCTCAGCAAAATAAACGAGCCCGCATCATGAGCTATCAGGCCTGACAGCCAACGCCTATCCGGCGTGGATGAAGGCCCATAACACAGAGGCTCCCCCTCTACTGTAGCTTATTCGTCTTCGGCAATTTCCTTAATCCATGGAGCGCGAGCGTTCCTCTCGACTTCTGCATCAAGCTCCACCATGCGCGCAGCGAGTTCTTTGACGACCTCCGGCTTCTCTTCAACTTTATTATTTACTTCCCCGATGTCCTGAGAAAGATCAAATAGCAGCATCAGAGGTTCCCTAGGTGAATTCTCCGAGCCCGATTTTTTGCCATTTCTTGGCTTCACCAGTAACTTCCATTGGTCTTTGCGAATCCCCTCGATATTTCCTCGGGAACTGTAATAGAGGAATTCAGTGCGCGGAGACTTCGCCCCGTCATGCTTAAGTAATGCTGAGGCATCTAGCCCATCAATTTTACGATCATTCGGCAATTCCGTATCAGTCAATGCCGCAATTGTAGGCAATATATCAATGGTGCTGACTAGATCGTCGCACTCAGTTCCAGCCGGTATGCTGCCAGGCCCCCACATGACACAAGGAACGCGCTGTCCACCTTCGAAGGTGGTGCCTTTCGACCCGTTCAGCGGGCCTGCCGAGCCGCCGTGATGCTTGAAACCCGTCCAGGGCCCGTTGTCCGAAGTATAAATAACATAGGTATTGTTCTCGATATTGAGTTCTCGGACTGCATTCAACACTCGGCCGACTTCGGCATCTATGTGTTCAATAACACTGATGTAGGCGTTCTGAGGATTGGGATCATAAATGTCGTCCGGGACATAAAGTGGAATGTGCGGCATTGAATGAGGCAAGTAGACAAAAAACGGCTTTTCACTGTTCTCATTAATAAAGTCGATCGCTTTGTCAGTGTAACGGCGCGTCACGGTGCGTTGATCAACAGGTAGCTCGATAATTGTCTCGTTCTCGACCAATGGTGTCCTCCACTTGGTCAAGGTCGACTCCGGATCTGCCCAAAGAATGTCCATCCCATCCGCGCCACTCTTCGGCCTATCCTTATTCTCCGGATGGTTCATGTCATTGGAATACGGGATGCCGTAGTAGGTATCAAAGCCGTTCTGTCGGGGAAGTGTTTCTGGGTGGTGGCCAAGGTGCCATTTTCCGAAACACGCTGTCGCGTAACCTTGCGCCTTCAGGTGGTCTGCAATCGTGTGTTCATCAGGGTTGAGCCCTTTCTTGCTTGCGGGAAAAAGAACGTGCTGATGCATCCCGACGCGTTTTGGATAACATCCCGTCAGTAAGGCCGCACGAGAAGGGGTGCACACTGGCGATGCCACCATGAAGTTTGTAAACTTTCGCCCCTCATTGGCCATGCGATCAATGTGTGGCGTTTTGATTGTAGTAGAGCCGAAACAACCAAGGTCCCCATAACCTTGGTCATCAGTAAAAATAATGATGAAGTTTGGCTTTCTCTCGGGATCAACTCCCGATTTCTCGCAATAAACGAAGCCGGAGGAAGAAATACTAACAAATAGGGCTACTGCATACATCAGCTCTGTGAGCCGGAATTTTTTCTTAAACATGATCTACAAAACTCAATCTTTTGATCGCGAAACAACTCGCCACCTTAAAGGTTCGAAGATCTATCCGAAGAAGGTCATGTAAACTCACGCGTATGCGCAGACCGCCTTCGCGGCACACCTTTATTAACACAGCAAACGAACAGCAATGATACCCCCGCATGCTTTCGTTAGATATCTATCCAGGTTTTCAACCTATTGAGCCAATCAACAAACAATCTGATTGCAGCGCCCCCCCGGGATAAAGCCCTCGTTCTTCATCCACACTAGCCAAAAGGTCACCTTTCTACGCTCGGCTATTTTTGCTCCGTTGTGGCGTAGCCCTGAAAAATCTTGTCGAGCTTCTTCTTATCCGGTCTACCATCAAAGCTAACAAAGCGATACCGTGAAACAAGAGGTGTATCCGGCTCTATTTTATACTCACCCGAGATCATAGGCGCGAAGCAAAAATATGGCATTTGGGGATGTAACCGCACGGCTTGAGGCGCGCTAAAGTTACTCGGATGAGACATGGCTGCCATCCCGCAAAACGCGCCATCGACCTCGCCAAACATGGCCACCCAATTAGGCCGAGTATTATTACCGTCAATCCGGTTCTTACCTTC
>JAHDIL010000009.1:0-11016 GCA_020630835.1 Verrucomicrobiota bacterium | reverse complement strand
TGTGAGCATAACGTCGCCAGATTCCCAACTTTTTGCTCCTCGAATACACATCCCACCATATTTGTATTGAGGAATTACTAAGGGCTTTTCGGTAGCACAATTCTGGACGGAGACGAGATCAAAAATATTCAACGTCTCATGAGTAACCCGTTTCATCTCCCACACTTCTTTCAAAACTACCAAGGGATCCGCGTCTTTGCGATTCACAAGGTGATGCAGCAAAACTTTGATCTCACCATCCTCGTTTTTTAATGTCTTTACGTGTTCGATGTATCCCTCTTTTCGGAAACTATTCCAAAAATCGACCTTTTTACCGTCGTAGAAGCTCTGCGTGTAGGCAAACATCAAGCCGTGCTGATGCAATTTTTCTGCAGGAAACCCCTCTGTTACGATCTTTCCCTTCGGTGTGTAAAAAGGGTGAATAAATCCGCTACGCCCGAACCATGGGGCCTCCGGATCAGGAGACTCCAAGTATGCAGCATTATATGTCATCAACTTCCTCCTCCCATCAGACAAGGAAAGCCCTTCAAGTTTCAACTCTTCGCCAACAATCTGCTGACAAACAGCCAGGCATAAGAACATGTATCTCAACTTCATAATTTTGTTTTATTATTATCTGGGAAAAATATCATCTAAGTCGCCGTATCTACCAGTAGTGATTCAGCGCAGATACGTATATCCCATTCGCATATTTACTTATCTATTTTCACCGTCCATTTATTCTCATAAATGCTACTTCTCTGGTGCATTCTCCAAGCTTGGTAGATCTTTCCAAGATCGGTCTTTCCAAGACTCCATCCCTACCTCAGCTAACTGAACCCCTTTTGCACCTTCACGAAGAGTATACGGAAACGGGATGTCTTTTACTACGTGTTTCAAGAATAGTTCCCACTGTATTTTAAAAGCATTATCATACTCGGTGGCATCCGGGACTTTTTGCCATCCGTCATAGAAATCTATAGGCTGGTCAATGTCCGGGTTCCAGATCGGCCTTGGGGTTGTGCCTAGATTTTGCACCCAACAATCCGTTAACCCAGCGACTGCGGAGCCTTTTGTCCCATCTACTTGCATCACTAATAGGTCGTCCCGACGGACACGGACATCCCACGAGCTATTGAACTGACAAATCGTTCCGTCTTTCAGTTCAAAAGTTGCATAGCAAGCATCGTCTGCCGTGCATTCATATCTCTCACCCGATTCGTCTATACGCTCTGGTATGTGGGTGGCGCCAAGACAGGAGACGCTTTTCACCGGACCAAAGGTATTGTCGATCACGTAGCGCCAGTGACAAAGCATATCAATGATCATGCCTCCACCGTCTTCCTTTCTATAGTTCCAACTGGGACGCTGAGCGGGTTGATCATCGTCGTGTCCAGTGAACACCCAATAACCAAATTCGCCACGGACTGACAGAATATCACCAAAGAACCCCTGATCGATTAGAGTCTTTATTTTTCGAATACCAGGAAGCCAGAGTTTATCTTGGACTACACCGTTTTTTACGCCAGCCTTTTCACAAATCTGCGCGAGGCGCAGGGCCTCTGCGGTGGTTACGGCTGTAGGTTTCTCACAATAAACAGCCTTTCCTGCCGCGGCAGCCATCTCTATAAATTTCGCACGGTGAAGCGTCGAACTAGCATCGAAAAAGACTTGATTGTTGGGATCAGCTAAAGCCGAGGGTAGATCTGTCGTCCAGCGCTCTATTCCATGCTTGTTCGCCAGATCCGATAGTTTATTCGCACTACGCCCGCAGAGTATTGGGTCGACTTCTATGATCTCATCGGCAGAAAGGCGGATGCCACCTTGTTCCCGGATAGCAAGAACGGATCGGATCAGGTGTTGGTTTGTGCCCATGCGGCCAGTGACGCCGTTTAAGATAATTCCAATTTTATGTATTTTCATATATTCCGTATATTTGAGGGTGAAAGTAAGGCGGATATTAACAATGTTGATTCCAAGATTGTTGTATCTCCGCTAAAAAGCTGTCAGGCTCTCGGGACCACCAATGATCCGAGAAGATCTCCACTTCGTGAAATCCTGTGAATCCGTATTTCTCTACCAGTTTCCTCATCCTAGGCAGATCAATACACCCCTCACCCATAAGCCCACGATCATTCAGAAGGTCTGTGGTAGGCGTTTTCCAATCACAAATATGGTAGGCAAACAAGCGATCAGCGGCGGCGCACCTGGCGATCTCTCGCTCTAAGTTAGGGTCCCACCATACGTGATATACATCTAAAGCTATCCCCACTAGAGGGTGATCAATTTCGTCGCATACGTCATTCGCACTCTCCATGGTGTTTATGGCACTGCGATCGTCGGCATACATCGGGTGGAGGGGCTCGATGGCCAGCTTTACCCCCAAGCTCTCGGCTACGGGCAGGACCGCCCGGATACCCGCAATGATCTGATCTCTCGACTTCTGGAGGCTCTGTCCGGGTATAGCGCCACAGACTAACACAACCATTGGCGCACCTAGTTCAGCTGCCTCGCGGACGGCTTGCTGGTTATCAGCTATGGCAGCGTCTAGACCCCCAAGATGCTGGGCGGGAAAAAACCCTCCTCGGCAAAGGGATACAATTTCGATATTGGAGGCGCGTATCGTATGGCCAACTTTTTCGATATCCTGGCCATCTAGTGCCTGCCGCCATACAGTGATGCCACCGATTCCGGCCGCATCAAATTTTTCTATGGCAGTCCAGATATCCCATGCCTTGGTTGTTACCGTGTGGATGCAGAGCTTGGAGTAGTCGATCATGGCTTAATTAATAAAAACGGGGCAGGCAAAACAGCACGACAGAGGTGCCTATCCTTCTTTTTTTGCGGGGCTAATTTTGAGGGGAGAAATTTTCGATACCTAAGCGCTGAGCTATGCGAAGCGGTCGTTGGAGGGCTTCGCGCATACGGGCCATCTCGTCACCAGAGCGTTTGTCGGCACAGTCCGGGTGAACTTCTGATGACTGGATTAAACCTAGCAGTTTCAATATCACGGCGGTTGAGTGTTTGTAAGCTGCGGCACTGCCTCTTTCATCCAAACGGAATACCGTGTCTTCCAAAGACTGGATAGCCTCCAACAGCTTATACACTCGGGGATCGTAGCTCCCCTGCAGCCAGAGTTTCTTAGCGGCACAAATCAGTGGGCACGCGGATACGCCTGCACCAATTAGTAGCGGATGCCCCATCTTGATGGCACTGGCTATGCCGTAGTCATCTCCGCTGTGAGGTGAAAAGTCGAGGTTTGCACCGCGACACATGGCTGACCAGTATAGAAAGTGCGGCTCATCTAGGGTCGAAACCTTACCACCTACAAATTTTTCGTGCCCGGCTAGCTCTTTCAGGAGCCAGGGTCGAAACGGTGTCGCCCAAGGAACAAAGGCAGGCTCTAAGGCGTGAACAAGCGCTGGCACCGTTATGTGCTCAGCAATCTGAAAATAAGCATCTCTACGAGCCTGGTCCTCCAAGGCGTTCAGAGACTGGGAGGTCATGATCATGGCCTCTACATGCTTGAACTGTTGCAGCCTATCTAAGTGGTGTCGATAGGTGTCGGCATGGAACTCTTCACCTTCGCAACCAACAGCAGTCACCCCTGCTATGACAGGCGTTTCTGGGAATGATGACCTGAACCG
The DNA here is from genome assembly GCA_020630835.1 of Verrucomicrobiota bacterium. Lineage (GTDB taxonomy): Bacteria > Verrucomicrobiota > Verrucomicrobiia > Verrucomicrobiales > DEV007 > Arctic95D-9. The sequence goes on along the minus strand of JAHDIL010000009.1, from coordinate 7,390 downwards.
CCGCAGCACCTCCTCATATAAATCTAGGCTTAGGTTAAACAGATAGCCAGTATCTGCATTTAGAACGAAAGCTAGCTCAGTATCGTAAGCCTGACCACATTCGATCATCCACTGGACACTTCGCTCGAACCCCTGCCAATCTGGTTGCCCCCCACTAAAAGGTAGCAGAGTGGCGACACATAGCCGCCCAGTTTCGGTATGCGTGGAGAGTTCCTCTTCCGTTGCTCGAGACCATACCGTTTCGTCCCATTCTGTGGCAGGAGTTAAGTCTTCTAATGAATGAATCATACGCATTTTTTTGTTATCGACTGATTGATTGTATATAGGTAATTAAATCCGCTAACTGCTGCTTAGATACCACTCCAAGGTAGGGGGGCATATTCGGCAGGTATCCCTCGACTACCTGTTTTGACGGATAAAGTATCGACTCCTCAAGATAACCGGGGTCATATGTTTTCGCTGTCAGGGAAGGGCCATTTAACTTCTCGCCCGTTACTGAGTGACACGTTGAGCAACCAAGTTTTTTGAAGATCTCTGATCCTTTTTCAGCATCTCCTACTACGTCATTCTCCACTGTTCTTCTTTGCTTATTCATAGCAGCGAGCTGATCCGTTGTTAGTTCAGGTAGCCCGCGCGTAGTCGTGAATATATTTATCGAGTCGTCAGCGAATACTAGTCTAAAACGAACGATTGAGTAATCAGAAAGATGACTTCCTAAATGTAGCCGCAATGTTTTCCTATCAGATGATGAAGTTATCTTATCGATTCGGATAATATCCTCGCCCGGAGTTTCATCATACCGATAGTGTCCAGATCCATATTTTTGGGTTCGGACCACATTGTAGGCACGGATATTGCCCCCATATAGATGAGGAAGTTTTTTGGGTAGAGGCGAATGAAATTTTAGTTCAATCTCATTCGTTTTCGAAACAATATTTGTAGGATATACGATTTGTTTGTTCTGCCATATTTCCGCTATACCCAACATTCTTTTCGTAGTGGGAACATATCCGGATATACCTAACCCTATGGCATATATCCTTCCCGTCTTAGGGTGTAGGTCACCATTGAGCAGCGGTATATCAAAATGATCAGAAAACCCCCAAACAAAGTCATCGCTGTTGTCATCTTGATCCGGGATTACTAAGAGAGAACCACCCCAGGAAAAGTGGGCCGTGCTATTGACGATAGATGGAAAAGCCTGATTCGTAAAAGGCAAGAAACCAGCAGCTGATCTATTTGCATCGTGGGGGAGCCAGATCGCGGGAGGGCTTACCGATTTATTGCTGTGGTTTGTAGGCGCGTAACCAAGATTTACAAGAGAGGAATCCGCAGGCAGACGGTGGATAGGAGTAGACGGCACCCATTGCCCTTGCTGATCCGATACCAAGGGTTGTCCGGACGAGGAAAGTCCTACAAACGGCATGCGCAACCCTTCTGCTAGAGTCTCTACCTGCAATCCGTCTGATGATATTTTCAGCACAGTGCCTCTATGTCGATCCAGTTGTCCCACATCAGAATCAAGATCTTTCTGGTGGTAGATTCCTCCCTTCGCCAGAAGGAAAGATCCATCAGCCTGCACTGCTAGAGAGGTTGAATAATCGCGCGTCTGGAGTGACTGGATAAATTGATCTGATCGGCATAGATGCTGATCAAATATGCCATCCCCATCCGTGTCCACCAGTTCAGTAATCTGATCCCGCCCCAGCACGAATAGCTCGTCGTTCAGACCGGTCTCGATAGCCATTGGTTCATAGATTCCAGACGCGACTCGCCTCCATGTCGCCGAAACGCTTTCTATGTCGGTGACTTTCCAGATATCCCCATCGAAGCCGACGATATAACAATCGCCATTCTCGCGAAATGCTAGATCGACAGGTCGGATGGCACGATGCCAGTGGTTATTTTTTGGGTGGTTTATATATCGAATACCCAGAAAATTCTTCGATTTATCTGTTGGGATGGGAGAATCGATAGTCTCGGTTCCGGCGTAGAGAGCCTTTTTGACAAACGTTTTCGAAGATTTTGATGAAGCACTTATTGTGGTATTACCAGCCTCTATTGATACAGTTTTACGAGTAGGTTTATCTGATGCGGGGAAATCTATGATTATCGGGCTTTGATCGCCTTTTTGACCATGGGTATTAATCCAGATATCGCTATCGCCGGGGGAAACCTCGATCTTTCGAACGAAACTACTGTTCACCCAGAAGCACTGCTCTCGCACTTTTCGCTCGCCGATTTGGTAAACTAACGTGGGCCGGTGAGTGTCCACATCCTCCAATCCTATCCACCTGCCTATAGCTGGTGGCAACGGTCCTATTTTGTTCTCCCTAGGGTCGAATGATTCTCTTGTTATACCTGGCTGTTCTGGCCACTTGTATATAATCTTTCCCTGAAGCCATGGTGCGGTTCGAGCTTTTGCCTTAGCATCCGGATAAGAAATCGCCGGCATCGAATCCATACTGATAGGAGGGATTGACTCTGGTGTCTCCCATACAGCTACATAGCGCAGCAAGTCCGGATCAAAAGCGGCCCATTTATTCTCCGCTATTCGGAAAATTGCACCACGTCGAGTGCGATTGAGCACGCCTTTATCTTCGAATACAAAGCCTGATCGAAAGACCGGTAAAGATGGTTCGATAAAATCCCCGTAGTCTATCCCCGTCGGATCTGGCACTACCATGGATGGGGAGACGATTTCGAACCAGTCTAACCGAACACAATCCTGCGATCCCCTAGGATTTTCAGGAAAAACGAAGCCTAGTCCGGCAATTTCGTCGAATGATCTGGGGTGGATTTCTGCTCCGAGAGCAATGGCAGCGCCATCAAATCCCCGCCAAGTTTGGGCCTCGAGTCGATGTTCACTTATGGTCCAGTCCAATGTCGACGCGACGGGTTTCTCGGCAACAAGCCAAGAGTTGTCCTTACGCTTGATCGCTAAGTGCATAGTCGATCGGCCGACGTTTTTTGTCCTGACTCGGATCCGACTCGCCTCGGCACTGAGGTCCAAAGGGGAGGAGAAATGGAAGAGGGCTGCAGTGGGCGAATCGGTGATCCCGTTCCATAGGTAGTGTGGATCATTACCCCTCTCAGGGTGGTGGGACAGCTTCAGCTTTTCTGCTGAATCACCGATGCGCTCCAATTTTAGAAAGTGCCCCTGATTCAGGTCCTGCTGGGCGATGGGTATATGGGCCGGAGATTCCAAGAAATCCTCCCGAAGAGTGATTTCCGCATCAATCCAACCGGTCAGGACGGATAACAGAGTGATCAACACCACCCGTCGGTGATTCATTTTTCCGCCTCTTGTCATAGTAATTTCCATAGCCGTTTTAAACATGGTTCATCATCTTCTATTGATTAGCACGAAACTCATGATAAACTCGTGCTAATGAAAACTCTCGACCTCGAGCTTTTTCGATCACTGCTATTTAGCGATCTTGCGATTTCTGCGGAAGGGCTATCCGTGCATAGATTCGGTGTAAACCAGCACCTACCAACTACACGCCAGCTAGAACCTCACGAGCACCGACGAGACCAATTACTTTTGTATTTGAAAGGCGAGGGCACGCAGTTTTTTCCTGAGCATGACGAAACCTACACAGCTCAGCGGGGCGATTTTTTCGTCATTCCTGCAGGCCTAGCCCATGGTTTCAGCAAGCAACGAGAATACCCACCTATAGTCCTGTCGGTTACTTTTAGCGGTGGAAACCTTGCGTTTGCCGGTGTGCATCGATTGGCGCCAAACGGGATCAAGTCAGTGGAAAACTGCCTGCTTAGGCTAGCGCAGCAACCAGCGCCGAGCAGTTATCATGCAGCTGCGCAGATACTACAGGTAGTGGCCACTCTCATAGCAGCAGCACAGCCAGTGCAACTGTTGGCAAATCCTAACAAAGGAAGCTACGAATGGAAAGTTCAGCAAGCTCTTGCCCAGCTACCCGCGGAGCAATGGTCGTCCAGAGCTATAGCGGCACAGCTTTCTTTATCGACTAGCCTTTTGTCGCGCAAGCTGGTTCAAGAAGGCGGATGCAGCGTCAGCCAGCTCATCAACCGAGAGCGACTGCAACGAGCCAAGCAGGCACTAGGCGGACCAAATGAGATGCCTATAGGCGAGGTAGCGGTTGAGGCAGGCTTGACCGATCAAAACTATTTCTCCAGATGGTTTAAAAAGCGGACTGGATATGCGCCAAGTGAGTGGCGAGAGAAAGGTAAAGGTCGAGAATACACGCTGACTGAAGGGCACCTAAGCGCCAACCTAACGAAAAGAGAAGATTAAGAATCCTCAATTGAATCTCTAAGCAAGATTCACCAAAGTAGGACCTAACTCTCCTAAACGCTTACAAACTCACGAAAGCAAGGGGCGCCAGGTAGCTTATTTCAGTCATATAAAGAACTGAGCTTTTCCTCACTCAACCCAGCTTGCCCCAAAACCCCACCACTCAAAGTGTTCACCCACTCGCTTAAAAATACCGACGGCGGGACTTGAACCCGCACGATCCGAGGATCAACAGATTTTAAGTCTGCTGTGTCTACCAATTCCACCACATCGGCCTCGTGAAATGAAACCATGCCCGAAGGCCATCGCTCCACAAAGGGGCGCTAGTAACGGTGGGAAGTAATGACTTTCAAGCTCCTTTTTGTCGTCATTTTCGGCTTTTTTTCTTTTAATCTCGCTTCACAGTCTTTTATCCAGCAAAATCACCAACGGCACAGAGAACAAGTGTTTTTGTTTCACATCTGGCACAATAGCGCCATAAACCCCTCAATAACAGGGTCGACATGATCAATCATTTGTGTCATATTCAGCCTCAAGTTGAATCAGATACAAATCCTATGAGTAGCAGCAATTTTTTCAGCCTCGTTCCAGAAAGCCAGCAACATGAAGTCGAAGGTGAGCGTCAGGTCATGCTTCCTGGCCTTTCTCTCGAAATTTTAGCCACTCGAAAAATAGAGCTCACTAAGTGGAATTTAGAGGATTTAGTTGATCCCTACTGGCGCCTATACTGTCCTGTAGATGGCAGCGCAGTGGTCCGCTGGAAAGGCATGGAGACGAAGTTGGAACCAGGCTTCGTTTATCTGATCCCGCCTCGCACAACGTTTAGCTCTTACAACTCTGAGAAGTTCGTAAAATGGTATGTTCATTTCGTCCTCGGGCGTTCGGATATGCTCTCGATTCCAGGGATCTATTCTCAACCAGCCTCTGGGAGCACCATGGAATCCCTAGAGCGGCTCAACAAGGCGTCAGGCAAATCGCCCTACTACTGGCAGTCAGCACGACTCGTCATCGATGCGCTGGAGAACCTGCCTACAAATGCCTGGAGCGATCAGCGACTGGATCGACGAGTCGAAAAAGCGATGGAGTTTCTGCAAGCAAATCTATCCCGCAAAATTAACGCCGACGATGCGGCCCGCTCGGCTGGAGTTAGCGTGCGTAATCTTAACCACCTTTTTCGCTCCCAGGTGCGTATGGCTCCGATGAGCGTGCTGCTAAACTACCGACTCGACCGAGCCTGCCATCTACTGCGTCACACAGACCAGTCTATTGAGCAAGTAGCGGAAAACTGTGGTTTCCCAAACCGTTACTATTTCAGTAGGATGCTCAAGCAACACCGCGGAATTTCTCCAGCAGCCTACCGCAAAGGTCAGATGATATAAGCCTAGGATCTGATGGCACTTGATTTCGCACCGTTCTCCCTAACTCACGGGGTAGCGATTCTGGGAATCACCTTTTTCTGCTGGTTAGCGCTTATTTACGACCGGCGATCTACTACAGCAACGCGGAAGCTTCTCGCGATTCTGAGTTTAGTTTTTTGGTTCGCAAGCTGGATGGGGCTGGGCTTGGCTTCAGGCTGGAATCCCCCTAACTTTCTCCCGCTTTACCTCTGCAATTGGCTAAACCTCCTGGGGCCGATGGCGATTCTAACGGGTAGAAGATGGCTACAAGGGATCGTATTTTTCTGGGGGTGCACGATGACTCCTTGGGCCCTGCTGATTCCTGACCTAGTCGAGGGACCGGGTAAGCTTTGGTTTTGGATTTTCTTTGGCTATCACGCGCTAATCCTTCCCTTCATCATTTTTGTTTGGCGAGATGGATACCGTCCAAGTTGGCGAGACACCGGACAGGCACTCGCAATCACGACCGGATATCTCACTGCTGTCGGAATCCTCAATTATGCGACAGGGTGGAATTACTGCTTTGTGGGCAACTCTACACCCCTTCATCAGAGCCCTATCGATGCTCTCGGCCCCTATCCCCTGCGACTGCTACCGATGTGGCTACTTGGCGCCGGACTGTTTGCTCTAGCTACGATGAGCTCGAAAGTCGCTACTCGAGGACGACATTCCACGCAGGAAACGGATCCATAAAACGCGCCTTCCATTCGTCAGGCCCATAAGCTTGCTCCTTCTCGGTTAGCAGGGCATCATCGAGCATTTGGGTGAGCGCTTCTTTATCCATATCAGATCCGATAAGGACGATCTCCTGCCTGCAGTCTCCATACGGACCTTTACTAACGCGGGTAATCTCCTCGAGCTCTTTCGGGTCCTCCGGCCATTCATCTCGAGGAATGGCATTCCAGAAGAAGCCAAGGCACTCATTCTGGCACATCGAACCTGCCTGGGACCAATAGCCGACGTGCTTCAGTCGAGTCGCTAGCCAGAAGACCCCCTTGGAGCGAATCACTCCCGGCCAGGTCTGGCTAAAGACTTTGTAGAGCCGGTCTGGATGGAAAGGAATTCGACTCTCGTAGACAAAGTTCGATATTCCATATTCTTCAGTTTCAGGGGTGTATTCGACTAAAGAATCCAGCCAGCCTTCGGTCTTCTCAGCCTCGCCCTCATCATAGAGACCTGTCCCCATGACGGTTTCCAGATTAACCTCTGAGTTGGTCGTCTCGTAAATTTTGGCTTTCGGATTGAGCGCTACGATCATGGCCCGAACCCGCCGGCGCTCTTCATCGGGGATTAGGTCGATTTTGTTGATTAGGATAACGTTGGCGAACTCAATTTGGTCGACGAGCAGATCGACGATGGTTCGTTCGTCCTCCTCTGCAACTGCCGTCCCACGAGTCTGGAGGTTATCAATACTGGTGTAATCTTTGAGAAAATTGAGAGCATCCACCACAGTCACCATGGTGTCGATTTTGGCGATATCCCCTAGCGAATGCCCCGCCTCATCACGAAAGGTAAAGGTCTCAGCCACTGGCATAGGCTCACTGACTCCTGTCGACTCAATGAGTAAGTGATCAAATTTCCCCTCGCGAGCGAGCTTTGCGATCTCGATGAGCAGGTCCTCACGCAGCGTGCAGCAAATGCAGCCGTTAGACATTTCTACCATTTTTTCCTCAGAATGAGAAAGCGCCGCGTCGCCAGATTTAACAAGGGAGGCATC
>JAHDIL010000008.1 GCA_020630835.1 Verrucomicrobiota bacterium | reverse complement strand
CGGTCCTGCGCACCTGCGCTCCGCCGGAAGCCGTCGGGACAGACCGGAAAGAGTTTGAGGAGAACGGCTACAAGCTTTCTATATCTCAAGTGGAAGAGATCGGTTTCGATTACTTCTGGCCGTCTAGAGAGGCACTGCAACAGGAGCTGCGTCATCTAAAAGAAACGCGCAACCTGGACTTTGCCTGCTTAATGGTGACTGACATTACGCTAAATGATAGTTTATTACTAATCGAAGCTCCCGAGGAGATTCTAAAGGCAATTGCCTATCCCGAGAAAGATAAGAATCTATTCGTGCTCAAAGGCGTCGTGAGCCGGAAAAAACAGCTGTTTCCCTATATCGCCTCTGTGTTAGCAGATGTGCCGGTCGTGTGAGCTTTCCCCCCTTAATAAGGTTGGCTTTCGTGCTCAACACTAGCTCCCGTAGCCGACGACGTAAGTCGGTGGGGCTTCTCTTAAGGACTGCAATAGCCGGACACCGTCACACTGCGCTTGACCGGGTATGCTCTTGTATGGCTTCCGTCATACGGAGTGCCTGGAGGTTAGCTTCTACGTCATGCACGCGATGGAGCATGACGCCAGCCTCCCGCGCCAGGGAAGTCACTGCGGCTGTCGGCAAAACTCGGCGATTCATATCGGTGTCACCCAGCAACGTCGCAAAGAGCGATTTGCGAGACACTCCGAGAAGAATCGGGCGTCCTAACGCGCATTGTAGCTCACCTGCGCGAGCGATTAACTCTAGGTTGTGATCGAGGGTTTTGCCAAACCCAACTCCAGGATCAAGAATGATTCGCTCCTCACTCACACCTTCCGCGATAAGGCTCTCCAGTTGCCTCGAAAGGAAACTCAGCACAGAGTCATAAACGCAGTCATAGGCAGGACGGTCCTGCATGTTATCGGGCGTGCCTTGCATGTGCATAGCGATGAGGCCCACCTGCGATTGGGTAGCGAGCTCTCTCATCTTAGGGTCCACAAAACCAGAGACATCATTGATGATCGTCGCCCCAGCAGCAACGGCCTGCCGAGCAACTTCCGGCTTTCGAGTATCGATGGAAATGAATTGCTCGAGAGCTTTGTCTTTCAACCTCTGGATCAACGGGATCACTCGCTTTATCTCAGCATCAATGGAGACCTCCTCAGCACCAGGTCGCGTAGACTCACCCCCGATATCAAGAATGCCAGCACCTTCTTCAGCAAGAGCAAGCGCATGATCAAACGCATCATCTGTTTGATGATAGAGTCCACCATCCGAGAAGGAGTCAGGGGTGGCATTAACAATGCCCATAATCTGAGCCCTATTGCTCAGATCCAGAATATGCTCACCGATTCTCCACTGCATGCGGAAAGCGAAGGTCTGACAGGTGAGGAAAAGTCTACGAACAAGCGGGCGCCAATGGACGCTCGTTCTCGCAGGCGGGAGCTTCCATTTCAGGTCTCGGCTTCTGGGGGGAGAGGCCCAGCTTTTTCAGAAGATTCAGATCTGCCTCTGTCTGGGGATTGCATGTGGTGAGCAGCTTGTCCCCATAGAAAATCGAGTTAGCACCAGCGAAGAAACAGAGTGCCTGCATTTCCTCGGACATCTGCGTCCGTCCTGCAGACAGACGGACTTTAGCCTTAGGAACCGCAATCCGGGCCAGCGCGATCATTCGAATGACATCAAATGTGTCTACCCCCTGTTGCTCAGCCATCGGTGTTCCTGGAATCGGAACGAGAGAGTTGATAGGGACGCTCTCAGGCTGCGGGTTGAACCCACTGAGCACTTCCAACATCTTCAAGCGATCCTCATTGTTCTCCCCAAGCCCCAGAATGCCGCCAGAACAGATAGACATGCCGGCGTCCTGAGCATTACGAATGGTATTGAGACGGTCTTGGAAAGTGTGGGTAGAGACGATATTCTCGTAGTGGTCTGGGGAGGTATCGATGTTGTGGTTGTATGCTGTGACGCCCGCTTCCTTCAGCTTCTGCGCCTCAGTTGGGCCGAGTTCACCGAGCGTTGTGCAAACTTCCATGCCGAGCTGGCTCACAGATTCGACAATTTCAATCACGTCATCGAAACGCTTAGTGCCCTCGCGGACGCCTTTCCAAGCAGCGCCCATACAAAAGCGGGTGGAGCCATTCGCCTTAGCAAACTCAGCTCTCTCTATGATTTCATCCTTAGGCATGAGTCGCCCAGCATCCACTCCTGTGCTGTAGCGAGCGGACTGCGCACAATAGGAGCAATCCTCAGAGCAGCCACCCGTCTTGATGCTCAAGAGGGTGCAAAGCTGCACCTCATTCTCTGGCCAGTGCGCCTCATGCGCACGACGGGAGCGCTGGATCAGGTCAAAGAAAGGGAGGTCGTAGAGTTCCTTGAGTTCAGCGTAAGTCATGGAGATGGTCGTAATAAAAAAGAGCGACGGCTGAATCAGAATTCAGACGTCCGCTCATGATGACGCAGGATCAGCCTGCTGTCATGGGAAAAGCCTGCTACAGCTGCGTTGGGTTTGGCGTGTCACCATAGACGGAAGTGGGGTCAAACGACTTCTCTCCCTCCGTAAAGGTCAACTTAGGCGCATCGCCGTTTGCCGGTGTCTCATCAATACTGCGATAAAAACAGCTTCGGTATCCGACGTGGCAAGATGCCTCTTCACCGCCGGCATCCGGAGCCGTAAGCGTGACCTCAATGATGACACAGTCCTGATCATCATCGATCAAGATGCGCTGAATATGTTGAAACATCCCTGATGTCTCACCTTTTTTCCACAGCTTCTGACGAGAGCGCGACCAATAGTGAGCCAAACGCGTGTCGATCGAAAGCCGCAAGGCCTCCTCGTTCATGAAAGCGAACATAAGGATTTCCTTCGTCTCAGCATGCTGAGTGATGCAGGGAATCACGCCTTTGTCATCGAACTTCGGAGCTAGCTCATGACCTTCCTCAACCTGTTCAACGCTGGTCCGGGAAACGTATTGCCAAGTGCTTGTCTGTGTGGTCTCACTCATGTTTTTGCTGATCGTATATAGGTTTTCTCAGCGCCTTTGGGCCGCGATTTCAGGCCTTAAAAGCGGCCCCCTATCTCCACCGGAAAGCCCATTCCGTCAAGGGCAAAGGCGATCAGCCCAGTTTCCCATCCACCAACTCAACCTTCCGATCCCCTCTCTCTGCCAAACGCGGATCATGAGTGACAACGACTAACGTCTTTTGCTCCTCATCCACCACTCCTAGAAGAAGATCGATGACTTCGCCACCGGTAGCCGAATCGAGATTACCGGTCGGCTCATCAGCAAACAGGATACTCGGTCCGTTGAGCAAGGCACGAGCAATGGCTACGCGTTGCTGCTCTCCGCCGGACAGCTCGGCAGGCAGATGGTTCATCCGGTCGCCTAAGCCCACCTTTTCAAGAAGGGCTTGGGCTTTCTCACGACTGCGCTGGCCACGTATGAGCGCGGGGACCAAAACATTCTCGATCGCTGACAGCTCAGGAAGCAAAAAGAAACTTTGGAATACGTAGCCCAGTTGCTGGTTACGAATCCGCGCCTGCTTTTTCGAGGGTTGGGCGTATAAGTCCTGACCATTAATTATTACCCGCCCCTCGTCCGGCTCCTCAAGTCCGGCCAAAGTGTATAGGAGTGAGGTTTTCCCAGCACCTGACGGGCCGACAAGAAATACCTTCTCCCCAGCGGAAACGGATAGATCCACACCCTTTAGAATGCTGAGACTCTTTTCGGCAAGGGTAAACGTCCGGTATACATTCTGAGCTTCAATGGCTACTGTCTGGGTATCACTCAAAATTCAAAAGGGTTTCTACGCATTATCATTGCGCCAAAAAAGAAAAACCCTTTCTGCAAACAGAAAGGGTCAACATAGCATCGGTAAGTTCGCACGAAGCCAATCTACCGCCGAGTCTATCAAAAATCACTTCTTTTTGGCATTGCGCACACCTGCACGCCGAGCTTTTTTCGCCATTTCGAGGGCTTTATCATTCCCATACCGAGATATGGAAAACTTCGCCGTCTTGCGCTTGCCATCAGCATCGTCCCAAGCTGCCTGCCAATATTCGTAAGTGACATCCTTCGGAGTCTTTGAGAGAACGTGTGTCACGCCCACCATACCCGACTTCTTTATCCGACGTGCTTTTTTACCAGCTGCCTCCTGCTTGTATTTTGGCATCTTGGCGAGAAGAGAATCGCGATACTCTTTGGCTGCCTTCAACGCTTTCCCTTTTCCCCCGGAGGCTTTGTCAGGAAAATACTTTTGGTTACTTTTCCCTTTGTGACTGATTCGCACGTAATAGCCGTGATTTTTCTTCTCCGGTTGGTCAATACGAGAGATTCCGTAAGAGGGGCGAGGCTTAATAACAAGAGGCATGATAGGATAAGATTCGTCTGAAAAGAAATTTTGTCTAATTTTTCTTCCTATTACCAGCAAAAAAGCTAACTTTTATCAAAATTACCTGGCGCTATCAATCTGCCTTACAGCTTCATAAGCGGCGATACCAACAGAGGTAGCCAAATTCAGGCTGCGCCCCCGCTTTTGAGGAATGACGCGACAGCATTGGGGGGATTCATTCAATAAGCTCTCCGGCAAACCTCTGGTCTCCGGGCCAAAAACCAAGTAATCACCAGAGCGAAACGTGGCATCCCAGTAAACCGATTGAGTCTTTGTTGTAAAAAAATGAAGTCTTTCGGGAGCTTCTACCTCTGCAAAAGTTTTCCAGTCAGGCCATGTTTTGGGGTCTAGCTCATTCCAATAATCCAAGCCGGCACGCTTCAATGCTTTTTCCTCAATGGAAAACCCCAAAGGCTCGATCAAATGAAGCTGAGCCTCGATGGCATGACACAATCGACCGATGTTCCCCGTATTCGGCGGGATCTCAGGTTCATAGAGAACGACATTCAACATTTTTCAGACAGCCCTCAAGAAGGGCACAAAAAAACCTCCATCAAATAAATCGAGGGAGGTTTTCCTAGAAAAAGCCTCAAAAAAGAGGCCCGTGTGACAAGCGTCTACGCTTCGATCGGGTCAACATTGATACGACGACCCTTCTGATCAAAACGAACATTGCCCTCAACGAGAGAAAAAATTGTGTAGTCACGTCCGAGACCGACATTCTTACCAGGGCGCCACTTAGTGCCACACTGCCGGATGAGAATGTTACCAGCAACTACGTGCTCTCCGCCGAACTTCTTTACTCCACGGCGCTTCGACTTACTGTCGCGACCGTTTTTAACACTACCTTGTCCTTTCTTATGAGCCATGACGAAAAATGGGTGAAATCTAAATTATTGAAGAATTATACAGAGAGGATCTCTAGGCGAGTAAGCTGGCGACGATGACCCTTGGTCTTGTGATGCCCTTTACGGCGCTTGAATTTGAATGCAATCACCTTCTTAGCTCGATATTGGTCAACGACCTTGGCTGTCACCGTGGCACCGCTCACGAAAGGAGCCCCAACCTGAACGCCGTCTCCGGAACCAGAAGCGAGAACTTCCTCAAAAGTCACTTCGTCGCCGACCTCTGCGTCGAGCTTCTCCACGTCCACACGATCGCCCTGCTGAACGCGATACTGTTTGCCACCGGTCTTGAAAATTGCGTATGCCATTTGAAGTGTCCCTGTTGATTGAAGGGCGCGAATTGTTGCACGGATCGATGCTTGTTCAAGCGAAAAAACTAGCGGAAGCCTCGATTGGCTGGTGAATCGTAAAAAAACCCCTATCGACGCCTGGCCGATAGGGGCTGCAAACTAGAGGTAGCCGTGAAACAGCCCCTCTGGTTGTCATCAAATTTTGTCTTCGATCAGCTTCTCCATCTTGACGATATCAGCCGAGAATTTGCGGATACCTTCCGCTGTTTTCTCCGTGGCCATAGCATCTTCATTCATGAGGAAGCGGAAAGTTTTTTCGTCGACAGCGATCTTCTCAATAGCTGAATTAGCGGCGGTTTCCGCATTCAGCTTCTCAGTAAGCTCCCCATCAGTGTTTTGAAGCTCCTCCAGCAGTCCTGTGCCAATCGTCAAGAGGTCGCAACCCGCCAACTCGATGATCTGGCCCGTGTTACGAAAACTAGCTCCCATGACCTCGGTGTCGTAGCCGAACTTGCGGTAATACTCATAAATCGTCTGCACAGACTGCACACCAGGATCCTCGGCTCCGACATATTCTTTGCCTGTGTCCTTCTTGAACCAATCATAGATGCGGCCAACGAAAGGCGAAATGAGCTTAATATTCCCCTCCCCACAAGCGATCGCCTGAACGAGTGAAAACATGAGCGTTAGGTTACAGTTGATTCCCTCCTTCTGGAGTGCAGCGGCGGCCTGAATCCCCTCCCAAGTAGACGCGATTTTGATGAGGATGCGATCACGCTCAATGCCGTCTGCCTCATACATAGCAATCAACTCCTTCGCTTTTGCTATGGTTCCCTCCGCGTCGAAGGAGAGCCGAGCGTCGACCTCCGTAGATACGCGGCCGGGAACGATCTTGAGAATCTCCTTACCGAAAGTGACCAGCACTCTATCGATGATTGCTTCAGTCAGAGCTGATCCCGCCAAGCCTGAGCTAGCTTTCGTATCCGTCACCGACTGGTCGACTAAGTGCGCATATTGCTCCTGCTGGGCAGCGCTAAGAATGAGCGATGGGTTAGTTGTGGCGTCCTGAGGCTCGTATTCTTTCATCGCCTCGAAATCGCCGGTATCAGCCACCACGGTGGTGAACTTCTTCAATTGGTCTAGTTGATTTGCCATAGGCCCTAAGCCTGTGGGCGATAGCGAGTCTTGTCTATGGAAACCATGCGCCTCAAAGCGACAATTTCTTCATTTTCTGTATGGAAAACGCTCATACTGCGCGGCTTCGCTGATGTTTTCGGAATTTGGTTGGCAACGCCCCACGCCTTTGCCTATCTTCCTGCCTATGGCAAAACGCTCACTGGTGTCTATGAACAATATCTCCGTCCGCCGCGATGGAGTTTCCATTCTAAACAACATTTCCTGGGATATCGAGTCCGGTCAGCATTGGGTCGTCATCGGCGGCAACGGTTCAGGGAAGACCTCCCTGCTCCGCGTCCTTATGGGATACTTGACGCCAACCACTGGTGCCGTCGGGATGAAAGATCGCGAGGATGCCATTTCCACCGAACACCAGAACTGGGACGAATGGCGCAAACGCATCGGCTTCGTATCCAGCAGCCTAGCCCAGGCGATCGATGAAGGTGAAACCGCTTTAGAAGTTGTTCGCTCAGGCAAGTATGCTGCCATCAATCTATGGGGGCAGGCCGAAAAAACCGAGATCGAGGAGAAAGCGGCGAAGAAAGCCCTCGAAAAAGTCAGCGCCGAGGATTTGGCCGACCGTCCCTGGGCAGTGCTATCTCAAGGGGAACGCCAACGAGTTTTGATCGCACGAGCTCTGCTGACTCCTAAGCTTGACCTCCTTGTGCTCGATGAGCCCTGCGCAGGTCTCGATCCGGTGGCAAGAGAAACATTCCTGCAATTTCTAGAGACCCTCACTACGAAGCGCACTTTTAAATCACTGGTGCTCGTTACTCACCATGTAGAGGAGATCATTCCTGCCATTACTCATGCTCTGGTATTGAAAGACGGAGAGGGAGTCTCGCAGGGGGAAAAACGACGTGCACTTAATTCACTAAGCATGAGCCGAGCCTTTGACGGAGATCTGAAACTACGATCTCGCCTGGGGAGATACCGGCTGTATTTTGGTGATGAATTCGCTCCGGAAGGCGAAGTGGTTTGATAGGTTTGGAGGCTCCAACTCCCTTTTCCAATCAATCCTGAGGATTTCTCCCTTGCGGGCTTTCGCAGGAACGAGGGCAAGCAAAGCGAATTTCCCTGCTCTTGCCACTCTTGGAAATCGTGAAGCTTGCTTCGTCATTCCTCATTCTACTTTGAGCGAGAACGGATAGAAGCATCCGCACCTTGGCTATGGGCGCTACTCTCGCCAGTTTCCCCCTAAGATCTTCTTGGCTTTTGGATTGCTAGAACTCGCGGATGAAAAATTAGCAGTGGAACTCTCACCACCATGGCCTGATGCTCTCACCAAAAGAGATGAGCATCTACTCCCGCGATTACATGAGAGATCCCGGCTCCCCTTTGGATCGGCTGCGCCAACCGGGGCGCTGGAGCCCTATTGGTTGGATCATTGTCATCAGCGTGACGTGGTTTGTGGTGGACTACTTTTTCCTCCGATCACATGGCCTAGACCTAGGTTTTTTATCATGGGATACGCTGAAGAGCGGGCAAGTTTGGCGGCTTTTGAGCCATCCCTTTACCCACGAAGTTCCGTTCACGGCCCTCTTCTCACTGCTTGTGCTCTTTTTCATCGGGCGGCTTTTCGGCGCCTTCGCAGACAGCGGGCTTATTCTGCGCCTGTTTATAGCCGGAGCGCTACTTGGTGGGGTGGCACAGGTTGCCGTGAGCGCCATAATCCCTCCGCTTTCTGCGCCTATCCTCGGAGCAGGAACGGGAGTCGCTGCTATGATCGGCTATCTCGGGCGAAAAGTTCCCTTCGAGCAGATCCGTCTGCTTCTATTTTTCGTGATCCCGGTGACGTTCAAGGTGCGAACCCTGTTTACCGTTATTCTCTGCCTAAACGCTGTTTTAGTAATTTGGCAACTCACCGGCGGTCCTGTAGCGACCGGAGCTTTGGGTAATCTGGCTGCTCTCGGGATTGGTTTTCTCATGGTTAAGCATCCCTCACTAGGCTTTCCTGCCATTCGTATTCTCCGCGATGAGGCTTCCACCACGAGCGCGAAAAAGCAGAGAAAGCGGAAACCCCTCAAAAAAGGTTCTGTCGCAAAACATCGATTCCATCCTCGATAAAATTAATGAAAAAGGCTTTCAAAGCCTAAGCGATGAGGAACGGGCAATCCTAGAAAAAGGAAGCCAAAAGCTCTCAAAACGCCTTGATAAAGGGGGCCAAAACTCGTAGCGGCATTGCCTAATGGATCCTTTGACATCAGAATCAGGTCTCCCTAAGCGCTCGCCATCCCTGGCAGCCCTAGTCCTAGGAATCCTCAACCTTGTCTTTTTGGCGACTACGCTAGTAGGCGTAGGTCTAGTTTGGTCGATGGATCAGAAGTGGAACGCGGCCATCTCGGACATTTCGGGTGACCAGAAATTTCGACTCATCAACGTTCACCGAACGGGTCTTTTCAGCCGACATCTTGTCGTCTGGGCTGACGGGCCAGATGAGAGTGTCGCGTCGTCGATCGAGCGCACAGTTCGGGACCATGGCCTAAATGCGGATTCCCTATCCCTAAAAACTCTGCCCGCTTATTTTCCTGACTCCCCGGCCGCGGAAGCCCGTCAGGCAGAGCTCGCACGTTTGACGGAAGCCCGCGCAGCTGAACTAGCAGCTCTTCGCCATGAGTCAGCGGCTTCCAAAGAGGCTTTTGAACAGGCTCAGACGATAAATTTCCGACGACTTTCGCAACAATCGCTCAAAGCGCGCTTCCCTGTAGAAATGGAGGATGTGAGAATTGAAATCAATGGGAATCGCTGGTTACTAAAAGGTTCCATACACGAACCCGAATTAGCGACCTTCCCCACGCGAGCAGGCAAGTTTCTTGAAGGAGTTGAGATTGATTTTAGTGGCATCCAAAACAAAACGGAGAGCAGGATCGGAGAGCTATCAACAGCTCTCGGTGCTATCGATCTATCGAAAGATGAGCCTGGTCAACACCTCCGAGCCAAGCGCCTGATGCAGGACCTACTCTGGGTTTTTGCTCGCGGAGAGAGACCCGAGCCCCAATTCCAGCTAGTGGTGAGACACGCTGCCGATGATGACGCGGAGAAGCTGGCTCAGGCAGCGCAATCAGCTGTCACCTCAGGCGAATTCGCGGTGACCATGGACCAACTCAAAAAATCAGACCGCAGCCAAACGCCAGGGCTATCCCAGGTAACGCTGCGGGTCGTGCCCTGAGCAATTACAGGCTAGAGAGACTCCGGTTACTACTCCTGCTGAACTTTCGGCGAACCAGTCCAGAAAGACCGTGCTTCGCGCTTCAACTGTTCCTCTAAGATACCGGCGTTGATTTGCTCCGGCGAAGGCTGTCCCTGTGGATCCGGCAGGTTTTCCGGTTTGATCAACTCCCCATGGCCATCCACGAATACTGCGGCAATATGCTTATTATCTCTGCGCTGCTCGGCAGTTTCTCTAATGAGGTCAATCTGATCCTGATAAATAACATTTGTCTCAGAGCAATCGATAAAGAGCATAGTTCTTGAAGGATCCTCAATGTTTGACAACGACTTCTCAGTAAGAAACAAATCGCTCTGGCCCAAAGCTCGATAAATCCGATCCGGCAGGATACTTGCGTTCATGGCATAGCTGTGAAAGTGCAGATCTTCTTCCTCTCGATTACCCTTGATCGATTCTTTACTAACGAAGATTGTCCCGTCCAGATGGCTCCCATCTGCGTCCCACTCGTAACCAGCAACGCTTCCCTCTGAGTCATCTGATGTTGGCGCCGCCTCGCCCTCCTCTTCATCTTCACGAGGCTCAGCTACTTGCCGAAGGATAGCATTCCCGAAAACCGCTCCATCCAGCCAAAGGCCCGTCTCGCCATAATTCCAGTATTTCGGGAAAAAGCTGTCCTCAGAGCGGCCCTCGGGGACCTGCATATCTCCCGGATATTGCGGAGAAGGCAGCTTATTGGCGCGATCTATAGCTAACTCTATGGTGGATTGCCCAATGAGCTGAAGATTTTTCATCTCCTTCATCGCCTGCGCGCGGGTAAAAATCTTGGGGAACTGAGTGCCCCCAATGGTGGCAAGAATCCCAAGGATGGCAATGACCACAAGCAGCTCAATAAGGGTCATGGCGGAAGTTGGGCCTGTAACGCGGCGGCAAAAGGGCAGTTTTTTTAAGGTCATCAGTTTCTCGAAAAGGTTCTTACGAGCCACTATGCTAGCGAGCTTGGCAAGCTTGCGTCAAGGACTGTCGCGAAAATTTCAAATCGCGCGAGAATTCAGTTTTCAGCAGTTCCATATCGTTTTTGGCAACATCATCACTTGCGTGACGGTTGAATGGGGGTAAAGAAGCCGCACTATGCCAGTTGCAACACCCAAACAGTTCGAAGCTATGCTTGATGCCGCGCAGAAAGGTGGATACGCCTACCCTGCGATCAACTGCTCAAGCCTCACCACGATCAACGCTGCTCTCAAAGCGTTTGCTGATCAAAACTCGGATGGAATTATCCAGTTTTCCACCGGAGCTGGCCAATTCGCTTCTGGCCTCAATCACAAAAACCAGGTTCTAGGCACTATTGCCTTGGCGGAGCTAACGCACCGTCTCGCCGAGCAGTATAATGTGCTCATCGCTCTGAACACCGATCACTGCCGCCCCCACGTGGCACCAGACTTCCTTGACCCGCTGATCGAGGAGACCGCGCGGCGTCGAGCACGAGGAGAAAACAACCTTTTCCAGAACCACATGCTGGACGCCTCTGAGCTCCCTCTGGCGGAAAACATGGAGATCTCTCAAAAGTATCTCAAGACTTGCGTGGAGCACGAAATCGTCCTCGAGGTCGAAGCCGGCGTGGTAGGAGGTGAAGAGGAAGGCGCAGCAGGCACAGAAGACACACCAGAAGAGTCCCTCTACACCACACCAGAGGACATGATGGCTGTTCACGAGTCCCTCGCAAACATTGGTCGGTTCACCTTCGCTGCTACTTTCGGAAATGTGCATGGCCACTACAAGCCTGGCGCCGTCAAACTGCGCCCAGAAATCCTCAAGCAAGGGCAGGAAGCGGTTATGACCAAATACGGTGCCGACTCCGAGTTTGATCTAGTTTTCCATGGAGGATCAGGTTCAACTCTCGAAGAAATCCGCGAGACGCTCGGCTACGGTGTCATCAAGATGAATGTAGACACCGACACGCAATATGCGTTTACTCGCCCCATTGCCCATCACATGTTCCAAAACTACGATGGTGTGCTGAAGGTCGATGACGAAATTGGCAATAAGAAAGCTTACGACCCCCGTGCCTACCTGAAGGCTGCGGAGGAGGGCATGGCCGCTCGTATCGCTGAGGCCTGTGACGATCTGTTGGCCACTGGTAAATCCATCGCAGGACAGGTCTAGCCAAAACGCCAAAAATCTCAAAAAACCGATCTGGCTCATGCTGGATCGGTTTTTTTTGGGTAAAAATGAAGTGATGGATAAGCCTGTAGACCCTGATCTTTCTCCATGGACTACACTTTCGCGATCACAAGTCTATGACAATCCCTGGATCCGCGTCACCGAAAGTCAGGTCACAAATCCTGCAGGGAAAGACGGAATCTACGGTCTCGTGCATTTCAAGAATCGAGCCATTGGGGTGATCCCAGTTGATGCGGAAGGCAACACCTATCTAGTCGGCCAGTTCCGTTATGCCTTGGGTAGCTATGAATGGGAAATACCTGAAGGCGGCTGCCCGAAGGATGAGCTTCCCCTAGAGGCAGCTCAACGCGAGCTAAAAGAGGAAACAGGCCTAGCCGCAACTCATTGGGAGGTGCTATTCGACAACATCTCTCTCTCCAACTCCGTAACCGATGAGCGCTGCACCATTTACCTGGCTACAGGGCTCACATTTGGCGAAGCCAGCCCCGAAGAAACTGAGGAGCTCGAAGTGCGCAACATACCTCTGGCTCAAGCCGTCAAAATGGCGCACTCAGGAGAAATCACCGATGCCGTATCCGTCCTAGGACTGATCGCAGCGCAAGCGAACCTGAATCTACGGTGAGCGCAATGCCGCCCCTAGACCGACGCGCAAAAACCTATTTACTCCCGCTCGATCAGAAATACCGCTTTATGAAACACTTTTTCCTTTTTATTGCAGCCCTCTTCGCCAGCACTAGCGCGATACCTCAGGATCGACCAAATATCGTCTGGATCATTGTCGACGATATGTCGGCTCATTTTTCCTGCTATGGTGAAACTCTCATCCAGACACCGGCCGTTGACGGTCTCGCCAAGCGAGGAACCCTCTTTACCAACGCCTATGTGACTGCCCCCGTCTGCTCAACATGCCGCTCAGCCCTCATCACTGGCATGTATCAAACGTCCATCGGCGCGCATCACCACCGTTCCGGCCGAGGGGCTCTCAAAATTCAACTACCTGACGGCGTTACACCAATACCGGCTCTGCTGCAAGAGGCAGGCTATCACACATCGATTAGCGGGAGTCCTGCGGCCTTCGGAAAGAAAGCGCAAAGAAAGCGCTTGGGAAAAACTGATTACAACTTCGAGTGGGACAGCAATATCTATGATGATGACACCTGGAGGACTCGAGAGGCAGGGCAGCCGTTTTTCCACCAATTTCAGCTGACCGGAGGAAAAAAGCGCGGACAGAAGCAAGCCA
>JAHDIL010000007.1:6484-14625 GCA_020630835.1 Verrucomicrobiota bacterium | reverse complement strand
TGTCCCGTGAAGTAACTGGTGAGGAGTAGCCCAGCCAGTCGCATGCACCCAGAAAGACTTTAGTAGCCCTACACTTCTGACTTTATCGGCACATTCCTCTCCGTTCAGCTTCCTATCTGCACTTTTCGCCTACTTAGAAAAGCTCATTATCGCTCCTAGAAACAAATCCGCGTGGGCATCAATGGAAGTCGCCAAGGGCTCTCCATATCCACCTCCCATAGTAATGACAAGCGGAACCTGACGCTGTTTAACAAAATCGAATACGATCCGGTTTCTCATCCTAAGCCCCGCACGGGTGAGCCCCAAATGTCCAAGTCGATCGGTAGCTAAAGAATCGACTCCAGCTTGATAAAAGATGATGTCGGGCTGAAAGACCTCACGCTCCAAACATTCCTGAAGAAGCCGCAGGTATTCCTCGTCACCCAGTTGATCAGGTAGAGAGAGATCAAGATCAGACGTAGTTTTGCGAAAAGGGAAATTTCGTTCAGCATGGAAGGAGATCGTCCGGACACTGGGATCATCTTCGAAAACTTGCGCCGTCCCATCGCCCTGATGAACGTCGAGGTCGAGGATAAGAACTCGCTGAACACTCGCATAATCCCGCTGTGCAACCCTAGATGCAATAGCGAGATCATTGACGATGCAATAGCCAGAACCGAACCCCGTGTAGGCGTGATGCGTGCCCCCGCCGATATTTCCCGACCAGCCACATTGCTCGTTTTGCAAGACATGATGCGTCGCTTGAATCGTTCCATTGGTTAGGACGAGCGTGCGCTCCACCATGCGCTCGGTCCATGGACGCAGACCGATACGACGTATCTCTTTCTCCGATAACCGTCCCTGCAAAAAGCGATCTATGTAACCCGCATCATGCGCGACAAGACAGTCTCTTCGATCCGCCTTGTCCGCACTAACTAACTCAGCCCTCTGCAGCAGCTCTGGCTCTCGCTCAAACAACTGCTGCCGAACGAGACGGTATCGTTCACGAGGAAAACGAGCATCCTCGGACAAGGCTTCAGTATACAACGGTGACCAGAACAATCTGGGCAGCGCACACTCCATCTTTAGGGCTGAGCTGCATTAAGAGCGCAGAGGATAGCTTTCTGCGCGTGAAGCCGGTTTTCCGCCTGCTGAAAGATTTCATCAGCACGTTCCTCCAACAGCGCCTCGGTAATTTCTTTATCACGATAGGCTGGCAGACAGTGCTGAATGATCGCACCTGTGTTTGCCATGGCCAGTCTCTCATGATTGACCTGATACGGAGCGAGAGCTTTCAAACGCTCAGCAGCTTCCTCCTCTTTCCCCATACTGACCCAAGTATCGGTGTAAAGGACATCCGCTCCGCGAGCAGCCTCATCGGCGTCATCAGTTATGGTTACTGGAGCATCGCCAAGGCGATCCATAAATTCAGCAGCAGGCTGGAACTCGCTTGGTGCCGCTATACTAAGCTCAAACCCGCAGCTCTTCGCCGCCCACGCCCAGGAACGTCCCATGTTGCAATCGCCATCACCGAAAAAAGCAATTTTCTTGCCGTTCCAACCACCCAGCCGCTCTTGAACGGTCTGTAAATCAGCTATAATCTGACAAGGGTGCTCTTCATCAGTTAACGCATTGATAGTAGGTAGCTTACTGTAGACGGCAAGATCAACAACATCTTGCTGGTCAAAGGTTCGGATAATAATGCCATGAACCATACGCCCTAAAACGCGAGCCGTGTCCTTGATGGGCTCTCCGCGTCCGAGCTGTATGTCATTCGAACTTAAAAACATGGCGTTAGCCCCAAGCTCGTTTAACGCGACTTCGAAGGAAACTCGCGTGCGGGTTGAAGACTTAGCAAATATCATCGCCCATGTCTGGCCTTTCAATGGCTGATCGTCAGGATCAAGCGTGCGAATGGCTTTCAGCTCTATGGCATGATCGACGAGAACTTTTACTTCGGCGCCAGTGAGGTCTTCGATTCCAAAAAGGTTTTTCATGAGATTCGGTTGGTAGTTAGGAGGCACAAAAACGGGTAAGGACCTTCTGCATAATGGTGAGGCCTTCCTCTAGCAGAGCTTCACTCACGTTTAGCGGCGGGATGATACGCACCACATCAGGTCCCGCGGGGACGACGAGGAGGCCTTCGTTGAGGCATTCTGCTACGATTTGTATAGATAAAGGGACGGTTGCCTCTGGATCATAAAGCCCTCCTGCATGCTCTAGGTCGAAAGCAACTCCCAGTAGAAGCCCGAGACCGCGAACTTCAGTGATGAGCGGTAGGCTCAAGTCAAGCAGCGTTTTCCGAATGAGCGTTTCTTTCCCAACTACGGAGGAGCACAGTCTGTCAGCGGCAATGGACTGAAGGACTTGTAACGCAACCGTGCTAGCCAGAGGCGAACCGCCATATGTCGATCCATGCGTGCCCGGTCCAAGATGCGAAGCATATTCGTCGGCCACCCAAAAGGCGCCAATCGGGAACCCGCCGCCCATTCCCTTTGCCCAGCTGACACCGTCAGGCTCTACTGCGAACTCGCTATCGCGAAGAATACTCCGCCAAGCGCACCAATCACCGGTCCGACCAAATCCACATTGAACTTCATCAAATAAAATAAGGCAGTCGTATTCGTTCCGCAGCTGGTCAACGGTTTGCAAAAACTCGGGCGTGGCCACGTGGATCCCTCCCTCGCCCTGCACGGGCTCCAGCAGGATGGCTGCAGTAGATTCATCAACGGCGGCGCGTAACGCGTCACAGTCGTTAAAAGGGACATGAATGAACCCTGGGAGCAGTGGATCAAAGCCGATCTTCACCTTCTCCTGTCCAGTAGCTGCTATCCCCCCTAAAGTCCGCCCATGAAAAGACTTCTGGCAGGTAACGATATTCACTTTTTCTGTGTTGGGACCGTGCCGATCAAAACTACGCTTTCGAGCAAGCTTGATGAGGCCATCATTGGCCTCAGCGCCGCTGTTGCTGAAAAAAGTTTTACCAGCACGCTCCATCGCTACATCGCTAATCCACTGCGCAAGCTCAGCCTGAGCTCTGATCTGATACAGATTGGAACAGTGTATAAGGTTTGCTGATTGTTCAGCCAAAGCCTGCTGCATAACAGGCGGCGCATGACCCAGCGAACAAACTGCAATACCAGACCCAAAGTCTAAATAGCGTTTCCCACTTTCATCCCAGAGTTCCGTTCCAGAACCGTGGGTGAAACTAACTGGAAATCGGCCATAAGTCCCTAACACGTATTTTTCGTGAAGCTCTAATGTTGTCATCGACAAAACCTCTAAATGAAGAACAAATCTTAACGAAACAGCATCTAAAGAACAAGTTCCGTCCCGACTCCCTCGGTGGTAAAAATTTCTAACAATAGCGAATGTGAAATACGACCATCGATCATATGCACTTTCTGGACACCTGATTCCAAAGCCTCCAGTGAGGAACGCACTTTGGGAATCATACCTCCGGAGATGGTTCCATCTTCGATCAGCCCATCTACCTCTTTCGACTCTAGATGCTGAATGAGCGTGTTTTCATCTGTTGGATCAGAAAGGAGGCCTCTGACATCAGAAAGATAAACGAGTTTCGCCGCCTTCAGCTCGGCTGCCAGGGCACTGGCCGCTAGGTCGGCATTTACGTTGAGACTGAGCTTTGTGCCTTTCTCTGAGGCTACTGGTGAAACAACAGGCACGATCTCACTTGTGATAGCGGCTTGAATCTTGTCGAGATCAAAGCCGCAAACCCTTCCGACGCGTCCAAGGCTAACCTCGCCCCCTTGCTCCTCTGACCAGCCGCTTATCCGCTCGCCAATAAAGGCCTCATTCCCCGGCACACCGAGAGCTCGTCCACCGTAGCTTTCGATTCCCTCGACGAGTCCGGGATTGATTTCCTGGCTTAGAGTCCGCTCGACCAAAGACATCGCCTCGTCTGTCGTCACACGGAGTCCCCCGACCCATTCTGGCTCGAGACCAGCTTTCGCCATGGCTGCTGAGATCGCCTTTCCACCGCCGTGAACAATGACAGGATTAATGCCCGCCACTTCCATAAAGACGATATCTCTGAGAAGTCGCCGCACAAGCACTGGATCGTCCATAGCGCTGCCACCAACTTTTATGAGAAAGGTGCAACCGCGAAATTGCTGAAGGTAGGGCAAGGCCTCAAGCAGCACAGCTGCCTTTTCGATCTGGGTATCTAAAGAAAAACTCATGTCACTAACCCCAAAAGAAAAGGCCCCGCTCTCAATCATGTTGAATGACGGAAAACGGGGCGCTTTTTTTGATGGTTGCGGGAGCCGGATTTGAACCAGCGACCTTCAGGTTATGAGCCTGACGAGCTACCAGACTGCTCCATCCCGCGGTCTTGAAACTGCCAAAAGCAGCGGGCGACGACACTACACCCGAATGAGGTATGCGCAACCGGAAAGTATAATAATGCCCAGAAAAAGAACTCGACTAGCAGGGCTCTGTCACTCCATGAAACGTCCATGCCAGGTCTATGATGTGGCGCTTTGCAGCTAGGCCCTTCGCTTCATACGGCGTAGTAGAGCGGCGCGCAGACCACGAGGAACGAGCTAAGGGAGACCAATGCTTTGTCTTCTTCCGCATGATGGCAGACGCGTGCTCAGCATAGGTTGTGACGTCAGTGGCGAGAGCCCAATGCCCGTCCGTATGGAGCCGCTTTTCAAACACATCTATCAACCCCGGCTGCACGAGACGCCGATGCTCATCACCTATCTTCGGCCAGGGATCGGGGAACTGGATGAGAAAGGCTGCAGCTTTGGCTGAACCAAAGTAGTCGGAGAGAACGAGCCGTGCATCTCCCCTGATCAGGCGGACATTTTGCAAGCCGGCATCAGCCAGCTTGCCGCACGCTGCAGCCAAGCCTGGGCGATGCATCTCGATGCCGACGAAACATGTGTCTGGATGGAGGGAAGCCATTTCCAGGAGATGATCCCCCATCCCAAAACCTATCTCGACCACCAGTTCACGCTCAGCGAAGTCGGGAAAGGAACGAGCGAGCGGTAGGCATTCGCCATGCTGAAAGACTAGGCCGTAGGTAGACCAGTGTTCGCGGAAGGCACGCTTCTGACCTTTCGTCAGTTGCCCCTGATTCCGAAGA
The DNA here is from genome assembly GCA_020630835.1 of Verrucomicrobiota bacterium. Taxonomy (GTDB): domain Bacteria; phylum Verrucomicrobiota; class Verrucomicrobiia; order Verrucomicrobiales; family DEV007; genus Arctic95D-9. Next base: position 9,533 of record JAHDIL010000007.1, on the reverse strand, counting down.
TAGCTAGGTGCCCAACGCAGCCGTCCGTTCTGGCGTAGATTCGACATAGTGATCCCGGCTACTAATAGCCCGTCCGCCCCTGCAGAGCGCGCATGAGGGTGAGCTCATCCGCATTCTCCAAACTCCCGCCAGCTGGCATGCCCTGGGCCAGGCGCGAGACTTTAAGTGTATCAAACGGGCGAAGCATCTCGACCAGATAGTTCGCCGTTGCTTCGCCCTCGACATCCGAAGGCAGCGCGATCACCACCTCACTGAAGTCTCCCTCTCGCACTCGAGTGATCAATCCATCAAGGCGCAAATCCTCCGGACCGATACCATCCAGGGGAGAAAGTGTCCCCCCAAGGATATGATAACTGCCGGAATAAGCGCCAGATCGCTCAATTGGCAGCACATCAGTGGGCCCCTTGACGATACAAACTTGCTCGCCCAAACGATCTGGCTGACAGAGTTCGCAGGTGTTTTCATCCATTGAGAAAAACCCACATACCCCGCATGAAGTCACCTCCTGACAAGCCTTGACTAAAGACTCCGCGATACTCGCAGCGAGCCCCTGACGCCCTTGAAGGAGCCAGACTGCGATTCGCTCCGCACTGCGCGGACCTATGCCGGGCAACTGTTTGATCTGTAAAATTAAATTCTGAACGGCAGAGGGTAACGAGGCTTTAGCCATAGGGATAAGGGTCGGGTTAATGAACGCTCAAGAGGTTCCTTCCGGATCAGACGTTGTCCCCTCGATCTCACGTTGCCACGTTTTTGAAATCCAAGGGCGGATGAGTCCATACACTAGATAGCCGAGAAAAAGAGCAAAAGGCACGATTTCTACGAAGTTCACGGCACAAACAAGAATCACGACAACTAGGAAAAACCAAATAAGTGACCGTTTCGCCCGCCAGTTTACAGCCTTGAAGCTAGGGTAACGGAACTCACTGAGCATGAGGAATGACAACAACAGCATCAACCCTACGAGGATAAAGCGCCACCAACCCAACTCACGATCGCCTTCATTCAACCACAAGAGAAATTTTGTCAGCGAGGCGATAAGCCCCGCGGCAGCAGGGATAGGAAAGCCAATAAACTCCCCACGCTCTGGGACGACACGCCCCTCTTGTGCCTCCTGAGCAAGGCAGTTGAAGCGAGCCAGCCGCATCCCACCGCAAAGCAAATACACAAAGGCAAACATCCAGCCCAGCCGATCGCCCAAGGAGGCGAGCACTATGTCCATTAGCAGCAGGGCTGGAGCCACGCCAAAAGAAATGATGTCCGCAAGAGAGTCAAACTCGCGTCCGAAGGCCGACTCTTGCCCCTTGATCCTCGCCAATCGGCCATCAAGAGCATCAAAAAAACAGGCCCCTAAGATAAGCAGTATCGCGCGGTCGACATGGCTCGCAGCCTCAGCAGGATTCTGCATCCCTGCAAAAATGGCCATAACCGCCCCGAAACCGCAAGCTAGATTACCAGCGGTCATGAGGTTTGGCCATAGATAGACCTGTGGATTACTCCACGGCCCAGGGACGTGTTTTTTCATAATCGAACGGAGTGTGCGCTCGATGCGGCGGATTTCAAGATTCTCTTGAATGCCCGCCCTTACCAATCGACTATCCTTTTAAAAAATGAGTGCTACCCCCGAGCTTTCGCCCGATTCCACCATGCAGGAGATATTGAGCGCCTTTCCTGGCGCGAAACGAGCCCTGTTTGCTCGGTATCACATCGGAGGCTGTTCGTCATGCGCCTACGGAGATGATGAATCCCTGAGCAGCGTCTGTCATCGGAATGACGACTTGCCTATTGATGAGGTAATGACCCATATTCTCAACGCTCATGAGCACGATAAAAAATTGCTTATTTCCCCGAAAAGGGCGGAAGAGCGCTGTGCGGCGAACCGCGATTTACTCCTTCTAGATATCCGCACGGCTGAAGAATATGACGCAGTGAGGATATCCGGCAGCACTCGTTACACCGAGCAGACTCTGCAGGAAATAAGCGCTACCGGGACACCTGACCGCGAGATTATTGTCTATGATCATCTCGGAAAGTCAGCCTTGGACATTGCCTCGTTTATCATGGGGCACGGCTTTACGAATGTCTCGGCGATTGAGGGAGGCATTGACCGCTACTCGCAAGAGGTCGACAATTCTTTGCCGCGCTACCGCTTGGAATTTGAATAGCCTCAACCAATTTCGGTAGCAAACTTCACTCATCTCTTGTATTTTACTCAAGCCCTTATGGAATCTGAAACTGACTTCGAAGAGAATGTCCGCCGGACTCTCGCCAACCCGCAGAATCAGGGTGAGATGGCAGATGCCGACACCGTCGGCACCGTCGGAAGCCCCGATTGCGGGGACATGCTGCGTATGTGGCTGAAGTTCACGGAGAAGGATGGGCAAAAGGTGATCGACCGAGCCTCCTTTCAAAGTTTTGGATGCCAGACGGCTATTGCCGTGGCTAGCATGGCGACTGAAATGCTAAAGGGCAAGACTGTGGAGGAAGCAGCGAATATAGATTCGAATGAGCTTTCAGCCCCCCTGGGAGACATCCCCCCCATGAAAATACACTGTGGGCAGATGGTCGAGGGAGCACTCAAGCAGGCCCTATCACAAGGCGACGCATCGACCAAAGCCGAAGAAATCCCTGCTCCACAGGGCAACACCCTACTCGGTGACTTTCACGCAAGCACCTCAGGAAAAGTAAAGGTCGTCCCAATAGAAAGCGAGTAGACACCTTCTCAAAACAGGCAACTGTAATCTCATTATGCACGAAGAAATCACTGTATCTCGCGACGTCGACGCTGTTCAGATCCCTAGCGGCGATAGTATCATCATCCCATCTGGCACGACGGTCATGATCACCCAGGCTCTCGGCGGCACCTACACCGTGGCAACACAGGCAGGCCTAGCTCGGATCAAAGCCGAAAACGCTGACGCCATCGGTATAGATGTCGATGCAGAGAAAGAGAAAAAGGAAGCCGGCAAGATTGCTATGGAGTCCGGCAAAGTGGATGAGGCGGTGTGGGAACAGCTAAAACTCGTCTTTGATCCTGAAATCCCGGTAA
>JAHDIL010000007.1:3210-6474 GCA_020630835.1 Verrucomicrobiota bacterium | reverse complement strand
GTAAACATAGTAGACCTAGGTCTTGTTTATGACTGCTCAGTATCAGAAGCCGACGGAGAATATGAGGTCGCTGTAAAGATGACCCTGACGGCCCCAGGGTGCGGTATGGGACCAACAATCGCCGCCGATGCTCAGTCTAAGATTATGATGCTAGAGGGCATAAAAGACGCTCAGGTGGAACTTGTCTGGGAGCCGCTGTGGAATCAGGAAATGATTTCAGAAGAAGGCAAGATGAAGCTAGGGATGGTTTAAGAGGGATGGAGCAAGATTACTCCACTCTTTTGATAGCTAAAAACAGGATTCTCGAATAACAGAAAAACCTCCCCTACAAGCCCTGTAGAGTGACGACGAGCCTTCTACAGAGGCGTCTGGTGCCCCTCTGCCGTGACCGAAATTAGGGATCTTCACTGTAGCCTGACAGGTCGCAAGCCTAGGCGTGCTTCTACAAGCGCTTGCCTCCCCGAGTGGATCGCGGTGTGACGCGCTATGCGCTTTCAAGCTCGGCCAATCTCTCGGCCATTTCAGAGGTCTGCAAGGCATCGATCACATCGGCTACCTGCCCCTCGACAACCTGCTCCAGATTATACAAAGTGAGATTCACCCGATGATCGGTAAGCCGATTCTGTGGGAAATTATAAGTGCGAATTTTCTCCTCGCGCCCCCCCGAACCGATGAGATTCTTTCGGTGCGCAGAATACTTCTCCGCCTCCTCACGGATTTTTGCCTCTAGCAACTTAGAGCGCAGAATCTGCAAAGCCTTCTCTTTATTTTTCCCTTGGCTGCGCCCATCCTGACACTTGACCATTATTCCCGTAGGCAAGTGTGTCACCTGCACTGCAGAATCCGTGGTATTTACGTGCTGGCCACCCGGGCCGCCGGAGCGGGTCGCTTGAATGTGAAGTTCATCGGTCTTCAGTTCCACATCCACCTCCTCCGCCTCAGGTAGGACCGCGACCGTTGCGGTAGAAGTATGGATACGCCCCTGTGTTTCGGTCTCTGGAACACGCTGAACACGATGCACACCACTTTCATATTTCAAAAAGCGGAAAACTTCCTCGCCCGTTACCTTAAAAACGACCTCTTTGTAGCCCCCCACATCAGAAGGACTCGACTCCACCAATTCGCAGCGCCAGCCCTGCGTCTCGGCATAGCGCTGATACATACGGTAGAGGTTCCCCGCGAAAAGCGAAGCCTCGTCACCCCCGGTGCCGGCACGTATCTCGACAATGGCATCCCGATCTTCGTTAGGGTCGTGTGGAAGCAAGGCATATTGCACCTTTCCCTGTAAGTTCTCTATCTCGCTCTCAAGAGCTGGGATCTCCTCGGCAGCCATCTCAGCCATCTCAGCATCATCGCCTTTCGCGAGTTCCTGATTTTCTGCGATCTGATCTTGGCAGTCGTGCAGCCTCGCCCAGTCTTCCAAGAGCTCTTTCGTTCTATTATACTCGCGCGTGATCTCGCTGGCCGTTTTCTGATCATTGAAGAATCCATCTTGCGCCATAATGGTCTCCAACTCAGGGAGTCTTAGGCGTTTTTTTTCAATGAGTGGGCCGTAGTCCATAGTGATGTCGGAAGGATTGGCGGGAAAAAGTGTGCGAACAAAAAACAAAAAAGCGGCCGAGCTGTTCCCAGCAAGACCGCTTAAGAGAGAAATTTAATGGGCCACTACCCTTGAAGATCAGAAAGCTTAGGCTTCTTGGTCTTGCGACGCTCAGAAGAATCACCATAGCGCTTAGCGAACTTGTCCACACGACCTGCTGTATCAACGAAGCGCTGCTCACCGGTGAAAAACGGGTGGCAATCTGAACAAATACCGATGCGAATGTCCTGGTTAGTCGAGCGTGTCTCGAAAACAGAACCGCATGTGCACTGGACAACTGCTTTCTCGTAGGTTGGATGGATTTCAGATTTCATGGTGTGTCTACGGTGGGGCGCGGAATCTATGTCAGAGATGGCCATTCAGCAAGAGGAAATCCCTCAGCTCTGGAAAAAAGCCGTTCCGCAAGGGATCTCTAGCCTATTTCAGGAGATTTCAGCCTCAGGATCGCCAGTTTTTATAAAAGCGATGATGGAGGGCATCGCCTCATCGATCTGATCTCGCGTGGCCTCATACTCAGGCATAGAGCCACCGAATGGATCCCCTATCTCGCGGTCCTCATCGCTCTCGGCGATGAACTCTCGCACCAAAAACGTCTTTTCGACAGCCTGGGGAAAATATTCCTGAATCACCTGCAGGTGCCCTGATCCTAGCGCGAAAATATGAGAGACTTCGTCCACAAGACTGCCGGACAGTTGCGTGCTCTTCTGGTCGCTAATATCGATCCCCTTCTTTTGCATAGCGGTAACCGAATTAACGCTAGGCGCACTCCCTTCGAAGGCGCTCAGTCCGGCAGATAGGACGTCAGCTTCGATTTTTGCCTCGGCGAGATAGTAGTTGAGCAGCCCCTCAGCCATGGGGCTGCGGCAGGTATTTCCAGTGCAAACAAATAGGATGCGGGGTTTCATTACCGAAAGAGAGGGCCTGATACCGTCAAAAGCAAAGCCTTTCCCCCAGATTTCACGGGTTCTAACAAAACCGACAGCGGTGGCGCAATGACGTTAACAACGTAAGATCCGTGACAGAATCAACATTGTCTGGGTATAACGGTAAAGCCGCTATCAATACCGCCCACATTCCAATATTATGCGAAAACACAAGTTACTCACCGGAGCTCTAGGCTCCCTTTCACTCGGCTTCTTATGCCTCACCCCATCGAGCACAGCTCGCGGTGAAGCCCCTGCTCTAACCGTTTCGGAGGGGGACCGAATCACTTTTATCGGCGGCGGTCTAGGATCGCGCATGATCCACTTCCATGAGTTTGAAACCGAGCTTTTCCTTCGCTTTGCTGATAAGAAAATCACAGTTCGCAACCTCTGCGACGAGGGCAATACTCCGGGATTCCGCCCTCACCCTGGTCGTCCTAGCGAGCAACAGTTCGCTTTCCCAGGAGCAAATAAGCTTGTCAAAAAAGATCTGCAAGTGAACACGGGCCCGAACGGACATTTCGAGACCGACGATCAATGGCTTGGCCGGCTAGGCACTGATACCGTAATAGCGTTCTTTGGGACCAGCTCGGCTTTTGATGGGGCAGAAAGGCTTGACGGGTTTAAGGCCGAACTCGATGCCTTTCTCACTCACCTAAAAGCGCAGACTTTCAATGAAAAGGCCAAGCCTCAGATAGCTCTCGTTTCTCCAAACGCGTTTGAAGATCTTTCTAAAGAGGC
>JAHDIL010000007.1:0-3200 GCA_020630835.1 Verrucomicrobiota bacterium | reverse complement strand
ACGTGCCTAATGGAGCAGAAGAGAATAAAAACCTAGCTCTTTACACCGAGGCCATGCGCGAGGCCGCGGCTGCTCACGGCATCCGCTTCGTGGACGCCTATTCGTTGACGGAAACGATCTACAAAAACAAGGAGTCTTCGGCGACTCAGGATGGCTTCCTCCTGAACTCAGAGGGCTATGCAGCCCTAGCAGAACCGCTCGCCACTGCTATTTTCGGCCCCGTTCAGAACCTAGACCGTTCGGCAAAAGACAAAATTAAAGCAGCCGTAGCCGAAAAGAATTTCTTATGGATCGAAGACTTTAAGATTCCCAACGGAGTTCACGTCTACGGGCGTCGCTACAACCCATATGGCCCGGAGAACTATCCGCACGAACTAAAGAAAGTGCGAGAAATGACAGCTATCCGCGACGAATACATCCTCGCGACTGCTGCTGGCAAAGACTTCGACCTAGGAGCCCGCGACGCAAAAACCTATAAACTCCCACCGGTTAAGACGAACTATAAAGTTTCAAAGAAGAACGGAACCACAGAGTATCTAAAAGGGACAGAATCAAAGACCAAAATCAATGTTCCTGAGGGTTACAAAGTGGAGCTATTCGCTGACGAAAATCGCTTTCCTGACCTTGCCAATCCAGTCCAGATGTCCTTTGACAACAAGGGCCGCCTTTGGGTAGCCACGATGCAAAGTTACCCACATTATCGAATCGGCGATCCACGCCCTCAGGACAAACTCCTTATTTTCGAAGATACCGACAATGACGGCAAGGCGGACAAGCAAATCACTTGGGCGAATGACCTCCACATCCCGATAGGTTTCGAGATCGCACATGACGGGGTCTATGTATCCCAGGGTGCTAACCTCGTTTTCCTCCAGGATACAGATGGCGATGATTCCTATGACAAGAAAACCGTCATCATGAGCGGTTTTGATGATCACGACACGCACCATGCGATTTCAGCGTTTTGCGCAGATCCTTCCGGTGCCATCCACATGGCGGAAGGTGTTTTCCTGCACTCTAACATAGAAACCGCTTATGGGCCCATACGTGGCTCGAACGGCGGTTTTTTCCGCTACCAGCCACAGCAGAAAAAGCTGATTCGCCATGCTCAGTTCAGCATCCCAAATCCTTGGGGAATTGCCTTTGACGACTATGGTCAGGAATTCTTTCTCCACACATCTGGGCCATCCTTTGCGTGGACGGTCCCCGGCACCGCCCGACCGCTCTATGGCGTCAATGTCAAGAGCCCTGACCTCCTCACCTCAAACCAAGTGCGGCCAACCTCAGGGCTAGAGTTTGTTTCCAGCCGCCATTTTCCTGATGAAGTTCAGGGCGATGTGCTCATTAACAACAACATCGGCTTTCTCGGAGCAAAACAGCACAAGGTTATGGATGATGGAGCAGGCTTCACCACCGAATTCCGTCAGGATCTGTTTCGCTCAGACGATCTAAACTTCCGACCAACTGACCTTGAGTTCGCACCGGATGGATCTCTATACTTCGTCGATTGGCATAACGCTCTTATTGGTCACATGCAGCACAACGCCCGTGATCCTATGCGTGATCACGAACATGGCCGTATCTACCGAATCACTTACCCGTCACGCCCTCTCGTTACGCCTGCAAAAATTGATGGTGCTTCCACTGAGGAACTGCTCGAGCTCCTCAAGCTTCCAGAATACCGGACCCGCTATCGGGCTAAGCGAGAGCTCCGAGGTCACGATGCAACTAAGGTGCACGAAGCCGTCAAGGTTTTCGTTAAGGCTCTTACTCCTGACCAGGAAAGAATTGCTCTGGAAGCCCTTTGGGTGACTTGGGGGGCTAACCGTCTCGACGAAGATTTGCTTTCAAAGCTTCTCTCCTCTGGTGACCACCGCATCAGAGCCGCCGCCGCGAATGTGTTGAGGTTCAATACTTCGAAGATCGCCAACGCGGATGCCCTCCTTAAGAAAGTGGCGAAAGATCCTCATGGCCGCGTCCGAGTGAATGCCGTAGTCGCTGCCTCTTGGATGGATAAGTCAAAGGGCAAAGACCTACTGGAGCTAGCGAAGCAAAGCGAAACTCCTGATAGTTTTGAGCAAACCTATGAAGTGTTTGAAAAGGGCTAACGACGCAATCACTTCGCTAACGGCGAAGGAAAGACCTGTCGGAGCTCCGTCTTTCTTGACAGCTGGCGCTGACAAGAAATCCTTTCAGCGCGGCTCCCTCATCTATAACCGCGAGGGCCATTGTGGAACCTGCCACCAGTCAAATGGCGCCGGTCTCCCGGCATCGGGATTCCCTCCCCTTGCCCAATCCGAATGGGTTACTGATCCCGACACAGATCGCCTGATCAAACTGAGCCTGAAGGGCCTCATGGGACCGATCACAGTGAAAGGAAAAGAATACCCAGGCCAAGTGCCGATGACAGCCTTCGAACATCTGCTTAATGACCAGGATATGGCCGACGTGCTAACTTTCGTCCGCGCATCTTTTGGCAATAAGGGTAGCGCGATCAAAAAGGAAGACGTGGCCCGAGTTCGAGGCGAGCTAAAAGGACAGAATATGATCCTTCAGCCAGCCAAGCTACTCGAGGATCACCCCTTTGCTAAATAAACGCTATCATCGCATTCGAGAAAAAGGAGCGCGCTCTCAGCCAAGCTGAGAGCCCCCTTTATCTCTCTCTATCTGGCTAATAGCCCGATAATGGTGACCCCATTGAAAAGAGCGTGCACTCCCACGCATACCCATAGACAGCGGGTCCACTCATAGGTTGCTGTGAGAATGAGCGACAGCACTATAAGCGGAAAAGCAGCCGGAAAGTTCTGATGCGCTACCGCGAAAGCCATCGCGACGAAAAGAGCTGAAATGAAGGCATTCGTATACCTCTTCAATACGCTGTAGGCGTAGCCACGGAAAACGAACTCTTCAACCACTGGAGCAAGGACGCAAGCGGTCAGGATCTGAAAGATCAGAGTCAGCAAAGACTGCTTCTCTCGCAGCTGCGCCACTACTTGTTGCTCTTGCAGACGCTCAATAGTCTCACCAATCCACCATTGCGTAGCTGATCCGGCTGCCACAGAGCACGCAAAATAAGCCGCTACGGTGGCAACGATGACCGTAAGGGAAATTTCATCGATCCGCATCTTCCGCAGCCCGAAAAGCTCCTGTAGGGAGAACCCCCTAACCCACGTAACCGAAAGGGCAAAAATGATCCCTAC
>JAHDIL010000006.1:4184-15793 GCA_020630835.1 Verrucomicrobiota bacterium | reverse complement strand
ATCAACGACGGGGAAAACCACCTCTACCCGAGTATCAAAATTCCGCGGCAGAAGATCTGCGGAAGACAGGTAGACCTCTCGATCGCCCCCATTTTCAAAGATGAACATACGGGAATGCTCTAGATATTTATCGACAATGCTGATCGCCTCCATGCTGCCGCCTTCTTCCATAACCATGGAAAACATGCTCCTGACGATTAGGCGTATAGGCAGCCCCTGCTGAGAAGCTTCGGAGAGCAGCTCGTGGGTAGCGACATCCGAAAAATTGTTGACCTTGATAGCTAGTCCTGCGGGTTTTCCTTGGTGGAAGTTTTGCAATTCATTTTCCACTTTCTGACGAAGGAATTTACGCAGAGAAAAAGGGGCTGCGACCAGTTCTTGCAGTTTAGGCTGTTTGTAGGAGCGACGAAAGAAGTCAAAAATGCGCTGCACATCCTTCCCAAATTCTTGGTTGTAGGTCATGAGCATGTGGTCGGCAAAGACGGTCGATGTATCCTCGTTAAAGTTGCCCGTCCCCAGCACAGCGTAGTATTTCTCCCGAGCGGATTCTCGGCGGGTGATGAGCACGAGTTTGGCGTGGACCTTCAGGCCTTGCACTCCTAGTTGCACGGTCACACCCGCATCTCGGTAGGCCCCTGCCCAGCGCATATTTGCCTCCTCATCAAATCTGGCCTGGGGCTCGACCATGACGAAGACCTGCTTCCCGTTTCGCGCTGCTGATTGCAGGGCACCTGCCACACAGGAGTGCTTAGCCAGGCGATATTGTGTGACCTGAATCGTTTTTACGTAGGGGTCCAAAGCGGCCTCCTGCAGGAGACGAATAAAATGGCGGAAGGGTTGGTAGGGCGTGTGAATGAGAAGGTCGCGCTTACGAATAGCGGCGAATAATGAGACGCGTCGGTTTTTTATTCCTTTGACGGGCACAGCGACTTGTGTCGGATTCTCTAGGCCGCTGACGTTCACCTTTGGGAAGCCTAGCAAGTCGCGTCGGTTGTGGTAGCGCGCACCTGGGTAGAGAGCATCTGACCCGGTGAGGTTTAACTTCCTCAGAATCATGTTGAGAAAGGGCTTGGGAAAATCCTTGTCAAAATTGGCGCGCACAGGCAGCCCTTGTTCGCGTGCTTTCAGGCTGTCGGCCAGCTTTTCGTAGTAGCTCTCGGTGAAGTCATCGTCCATCTCCAGCTCAGCATCGCGGGTGAACTTGATGGCATATGACTCGTAGCTATCATACGGCAGAGTAGAGAAAATTTCCGGTAAGCCGTAACGGATGACATCATCCAAATAAATGATGAGCTGCGGATCGGACTGCCTCTTTTTCGGGATTGTTACAAACCTAGGGAGATTTGATGGGATCTCGATGAGAGCATGCATAGGGCGTCCCGTCCCTTTGGATTTACTGAGGCGCACTGCCAGATACATGGGCAAATCCTTCAGCGCGGGTAGTTGAGCAGACGCCTTGAGAATGATCGGGAAAATATGCGGACGCACTTTCGTGCGGAAGTAGTTGAGTAAAAAAGAGGAATGCTCCTCAGGGATTTCCTCATCAGTGACTAGCCTGATACCTTTTTTCTCGAGCTGATGGAAGACGTGCTGGTAGGTAGAGTTGAATACAACAGCCTGACTTGCCACCATGCGGCTGACCTTTTTCAGGGTTTCATTGGGATCCGGTATGCCTAGGCGTTTCCATTCGTCACCCAGCTGAGAGATGCGCCGCAGCGTAGCCACGCGCACGCGGAAAAATTCATCGAGATTTGAGCTGTAGATTCCTAGAAATTTGAGCCTTTCATAGAGAGGGACTGAATCATCTTCGGCTTCCTGCAGCACTCGGGCGTTGAAAGAGAGCCAGCTTGTCTCCTTGCTTCTAAATTCCATGGGAGAAACCTAGGCAGTGGCCTCAGTCATGGCTAGTTTCTTTTTGTGAAAAACTTCACCTTGGATTTGCGTTAGTCTGATCGGGGCGCGATTCCTGGAATGAGAGCTTTCCGGAGAAGCCGGAAAATTCCAGCTTGAGCCAATCGGGCAAGGTTTCTTGTGTAGCTCCCTGGATGACAACTTCACCACGACTACCGGTGAGCCGCAGCACCAGCGGGGTTTGGCGTGTCGGCATTTTATCTGGTAGCCGAATGTGGAAGGCGGAGTCCTCCGGCTTTAGCTCTAGGAAGTCCATCCGTTCCCACGGTATAGTGGCGTTTAGTTCTTGTTGAACCTCTGTGAAAAAACCGCTGACTCTCTCGGTATAGTGGATGGTGATCCGATCTGGCGTAGGTTTCTTGACAAAAAAGTAGTCAACGAGAGACGCGGTGGGCACGCCATGTCCCCATGCTTCCCCTGTCAGAGAAAACGCATCGGCAGCTTCCAGCTGGGCATTTCCGTGCAGTAGATGCAGAGTGACGTGCAGACGAGCAGTGGGCGCTTCTGCGATATCAATATGATGATTCCGAGCGTTGCGGAAAGGGCTTGCCAGTGCCAAACCGATCATGGCAGCTGCTCCGGCCCCGATGATACCCCAGCGAACCGGTAGCGGGATACTGGATTTTTTTGGCATACGCAGCGGACCGCTATTCAATTGTAAGATGGCAGAGAGACCGAGGGCGGTGAACCAGCAGATAGCGGCAGCGAAGATCGTGTCCGATAGGAAATGTCCGCCCTGAGCAGACCGGCCTAAGCCCATGAGCGTGCCTAAGACGAGCCCCAGGCCAAGAAAAAAGTGAGCCAGATACTGGCGATACCCTCGAAAAACGAAATAGCCTAGCATCCAGAAGTAGCCGACCGTCGCATGGCCGCAGGGAAACGACTTGCCTGAGGTTAGTGGATTATAGGTCAGCAAAGGCTCGAAGGGTGTCAAACCACCCAAGCCGAGGATTTGGCGAGGTCGAGGCCGCCCCCAGTATTCCTTAAGCAATCCATTGGTGATGATACCAGGAGCGAAAATCATGAAAAGAATGATCAGCAAGAAAATGCGCCGCCACGGTCTTAAGTGGTCGTTGTGCCAGCTGATGACAAATCCGATCAGACTGACGCAAGTTATTGCCGTAGCTGGTGTTGTCGCATATTCGTAAAGCCCGTGCCAGAAAGGATGCTTACCGATGTTCCAGCTATTTCCTGCTGCGGTGTATAGAGCCAGTTGTAAAAGGTAGTCTATGCCTGTCAGCCGAATGATAAGTGTTGCTAAGACTAGCAGCACTAGCGGAAGCCAAAGCATCGACCATGACGAAAGCCGGAATGATTTGTCGCTCAGTGGCGCTGAAAGTTCGGTCACCAGCGAGAAGAGAGAGTGTTTTATTTTCTCTGTTCTCCCCCTCCAAAAGACAGTGATTATACTCCCTAGCTTGATGAGGCTGATTCTAACGGGAAACGGAAGGTTCGCAAGTTGGTGTTGGTGACTTCCATTCGCTATTTCTGTGGTTCTAAATGGAGCAATCATCCAAAAACAGGCTCCCAGCCATACAAGGCGCGCGAAGAAGTGAGCGACAGGGTGTCTCCTATGAAAAGACGTGCTTTTGCGAAAACCGCTGGTGCAGCGGCTGGTATCGGAGCTTTCCCATTTCTTCAGATCCGCGCTGCCAAGCGAAAACGCTTTGTGGTGGGTGACCGGAGCTACGAGTTGGAAGAAGGGTGGTCAAAGGTCGATCATGCAACGACTCCGCTGAAAGACTGCCATGAAATGGTTTGTCTGCCGAGTGGCGAACTGGTTTTGCTAACTAATGAGCCGAAGAACAATGTAATCATTTTCGATACGGCGGGACGGCTTGTTACCAAATGGACCCTCTCGATGGCAGGTGCCCATGGGCTCTCTCTTGGTGGGCTGGGAAATAAGCCGACGCTTTGGATAACAGATACACGAGGCCGCATTGTTGAAGTTACCCTTGAAGGAGAGATCCTCAGGGAAATGCCGAGCGCTGCAGCGTGTGGAGCCTATCGGGCGGATCAGCCCTATCGCCCCACCGAAACCTGCCTGGGACCTGATGGCAGTGCTTATGTCATCGATGGGTATGGGTCGCAGTTTATCCTGAAGTTTTCGGCAGAGGGGGCGTTTCAGAAGAAGTTCGGCGGGAAAAGCACTCAACCGAAGAATCAAGGGCGATTTATGCAGGCTCATGGCATAGCGCTAGATACGCGTGGGAAAACTCCTTTGCTTGTCTGCACAGGGCGTATCAGGAATGAGTTTACATGGTTCACAATGGACGGCGAATATGTGCGCTCAGTCTATTTGCCCGGTGCTTTTGTAAGCCGGCCAGTGATTATTGGCGAAGAGCTGTGGTCGGGGGTTTGCTTCGGATTCTTGCCCAATGACTACCGCATGTGGCAGGGGCGTGGTTTTGTTCTTGGGCTGGACCGCTATGATCGCCCCATGGCTGCTTTGGGAGCGCAGCCGCTGCATTGCGATGGGGAAGGGGTTTTGCAGTCACCCTTGATGAAAGCGGATGATGGTCCGTTCACTAACGTGCACGACGTATGTGCCGATAAGCAGGGGAATCTATACGCCTGCCAGTGGAACTCAGGAAAAACGCCGCCCTTCAAGCTTCATCTTGTTTGAAGCGTTGCTACGTTAGAAAGTCTTGACCTCAGCAGTTCTCCACCACTCATTGGCGAGTTATGGAGGAAGGCGAAAAAGCGGAATGGAGAAATCTGGCAGCGGCTAGTCTGGTGACCGAGGGATGTGGTTTTCCGGTGAAATATGGAGGCTTTCGGATCGTGCTTATCCGATACGAGGATGAGGTCTTCGCGCTGGATGAGCTTTGTCCACATGCGGACGCCTCGATCGCGATGGGCCCTGTTGGCAATGGGTGCATAGCCTGCCCATGGCATTATGCCGAGTTTGATCTGAGGACTGGAGAAGTCCTCAGTGGTCCTGCGACAACAAGTCTGCGCAGCTACTCAACGCGCGAGATTGAGGGGCGAATCGAGGTATTTCTTTGAGCGGATTTCAGGAAAGACATCAGCAGCAAAGAAAAAGGGTCGGTAGCGCTAGCCACCGACCCTTTGTAAAAGCAATAGTTTTGCTAAAGCTTATTTGCTGCATGTCCCGCAGCACTTTGCGCAAGAGCTAGAGCATGAGCTTCCTACGGTGTTGCAAGCATTAAGAGCAAGAGCACCGATGGCGACTACAGAGAGGAGAAGGATCTTTTTCATGTTATTTTTGTGATAGAATTTTACCTTGGATCGAGAAATTAAAGGATAACTTCATCAAGCCTGGCAAGAGTTACGTTACTGTAACGAGTGTCGGATTTGAAAAGCAAGAGGGTTTTTTGTTCAAAAAAAGTGATATTGGCGCAGTTTTTCCGAAAGAATGGCGAGAAGAGCCCATGTCATCGGCTTTTGAGCTGTCCTATGTGAGGCCGACAAAAGCTCAACAAATCAAGGCTCTGCTTGCATTCGCAGGCGCAATCGGTAGGGTCCGCGCCTGCGAACGAGCAACCAACATTTCCTTATGCAGCCTAATAAGACTATCGCCATAGCAGGAGCAACCGGAGCCGTGGGAATCGAGATCCTAAAGTGTCTCGAGCAACGCCAATTCCCCGTGGGGGAGCTCAAGTTGTTAGCCTCTGCGCGCTCCGCTGGGCGCACGCTCCCTTTTCAGGGGGAGGACGTGGTCGTTGAGGAGTTGACGCCTGATTCGTTCAAAGGTGTCGATGTCGCGCTTTTCTCGGCCGGGGGTGGGATCTCTAAGGAGTTCGCTCCGCATGCCGTTGCCGCGGGTTGTGTGGTTGTGGACAACTCTTCTGCCTTTCGTATGGACGCCGGCGTGCCTCTCATCGTGCCGGAAATCAATCCTGAGGATGCCAATGATCACAACGGCATCATCGCTAACCCCAACTGCACAACCATCATTTCCCTGATGGGGTTAAATCCCATGCATCAGGTTTTTGGGGGTGTGAAAAAGATAATCGCATCTAGCTATCAGGCAGTTTCGGGAAGTGGAGCCCAAGGCATTATTGAGTTGGAGAATCAGGTGGCGGCTCTTGCTAGTGGTGAGCCTATCCCTAAACAAGAAGTCTATCCACGACAGATAGCCTTCAATGTTATCCCTCATGTCGATGTCTTCCAAGATAACGGCTATACCAAGGAGGAGATGAAGATGCACTACGAGGGGCGCAAGATTCTGCACTCGGATATTCTCAAGGCCTCTGTGACTTGTGTTCGTGTGCCGGTTTATCGCTCTCATGCAGTCTCCATCACGGCTACTTTTAAGAATGAGCCCGATGTAGAGACAGCACGCGCTGCTATTATGAAAGCGCCTGGCGTGCAGGTTTGGGATGACATTACTGA
The DNA here is from genome assembly GCA_020630835.1 of Verrucomicrobiota bacterium. Classification (GTDB taxonomy): domain Bacteria; phylum Verrucomicrobiota; class Verrucomicrobiia; order Verrucomicrobiales; family DEV007; genus Arctic95D-9. The sequence continues at coordinate 9,523 of JAHDIL010000006.1, read as the reverse complement.
GGAGCCACCTCTTTATCCTACACCATTGGACTGCACCAATCAGGATGATTGCCTAGTCGGGCGTATCCGTCGTGATATCGTTCTAGATAAAGCGCTTACTTTTTGGGTGGTCGGTGATCAAGTCCGTAAGGGCGCGGCCTTGAATGCTGTGCAGATAGCCGAGCTCCTGTGAGTGTCTCTCGAACATCGTTTTCTGAAGAGCTTGCCATGGACAAGGAATTTAAAAGTTACCTGAAAACGGAGGCTAAACGCGTCGATCGTGCCCTGCGTGGTTTTTTGCCGACTGCGCGCACGAGACCACAAACCATCCATGAGGCGATGCGTTATAGCCTTTTCGCTGGGGGAAAGCGTCTGCGTCCTATTTTGTGCTTAGCCGCATGTGAGGCAGTCGATGGCGATACGGAGGGCGCGCTTGCTCCCGCTGCTGCCGTTGAGTGCATTCACACCTATTCGCTGATCCACGATGATCTGCCTTGCATGGATGACGACGATCTTCGACGAGGCATGCCGACCAGTCACAAAAAGTTTGAGTCGCCACCTAATCGGGGGACAGGTAATGGATCTGGAGGGCGAGGGGGCAGATGTCTCGCTCACACTCAAGCAGTTAGAATACATCCATCTTAGCAAAACCGCAGCCTTACTGACGACCTCTCTGCGTCTCGGGGGCATGGTTGCCAACGCGACTCCTAAAAAGCTGGAAGCTCTCACGACTTTTGGGCGGTCCGTTGGCTTAGCTTTTCAGGTTATCGATGATATTCTGGATGTCACTCAGAGTAGTGAAAAGCTGGGCAAGAGTGCGGGGAAGGATCTCGCGGTCGATAAGTCTACCTATCCTGCTCTCCTTGGGATCGACGAAAGTCGTGAACTGGCGCGCCAGCTCACCGACAAAGCCCTGCTGGCGCTTAAACCACTCGGAAAGAAGTCGCAGCGTCTAGAGCAGTTGGCGGGATATCTTTTGGCCCGTGATTATTGAGCGGCCGCGTCTATCACGCGCCATCAGTGGAGCGCAGCTCACAGGTCGCTCCGAGTAAACCTGCCACTGGCTGGGGCTAGGGGGCGGCTTATAACTCCTCGTAGGGCATCGTGTAGATTTGCTCGCCCAGTGCCATATCTCCGCTCTGGAAGCCTCGCTTAAACCAGCGCGCCCGTTGCTCAGAGCTTCCATGAGTGAAGGAATCCGGGTCGACATAGCCAGGGCCGAAGTCGCGCTGGATACGATCATCTCCAACCGCTGCCGCCGCTCGTATGGCTTCCTCAATATCGCCCTGCTCTAGGAAGGCTTGAAAAGTGTTTTCCGCATGCCGCGCAAAGATCCCTGCTAAAAAATCGGCGTGCAGTTCCACTCGCACCGAGCCGCGGTTGAACTGTTTTTCTGAGAGTCGCGATCGCTGACTGTGCAACTGCTTGAGGCGCCCCAAGACGTTTTGGATGTGGTGGGCATACTCATGGGCTATGACGTAGGCCTCGGCGAAGTCTCCTGTAGCCCCGAAGCGTGTTTTGAGTTCGGTGAAAAAAGTGGGGTCGAGATAGATCGCGTTCTCAGCCGGTGCATAGAAAGGGCCCATGCGAGAGTTGGCTATCCCGCCTAGTGTCTGAGTGCTGCCGGTGTAGATGATCATTTTTGCTGGGCGAAACTGGATCTGGTGCTTGGCCAGAAGAGCGGGCCATATTGTTTCGTTATCAGCCATCATCGTTTTGAGGTATTGACCCATTGTATCGTTGGTGTCAGCCACTCTCGGGTTTTCTGTGATGCGGGAGCCTGACGGAACGGCGCTGTCTGGGCTGAGAAGCTGCATCACCGGCTCACGAAAAAACAGAAAGGCAACAGCGCCAATGGCGAGCATGATGAGTTTCCCCTTAGGGCTGGCGCGCAGGAACCCCATAAGGACAAGATTGAGAATGCCACCCCCACGGCCTCTCCCGATAGGGCGCCCCATTCGTGGCGTCCGTTGTCCACGGCGGTCCTCTACGTTAGTGCTTTGTCGTCTGCCTCTCCAGCGCATAGGAGAGCGTAGGCGGACTAGGCAGCAAGGGCAAAGGGAGACTTGTTTTTTGGAGAGAGTAGGCTTGTTCACTCCTACTGCTTTTCCCATAGCGGTTGACTTGCCCTCTGTCGTGATTTATCCGAAGCCCCATTGTTTTTGGCCTCAAACGTTACCTCTGATACCCATTATGGATGCTTTGCTCGATCTCTTACAGCAGGAAGGACGCCTTCCTGTAGGTGAAATGGCTACCCGCCTTGGCAAGACGGAGGCGGAAGTGCAGCAAATGTTGCAGGATCTCACCGCCAAGGGAGTCATCTTCGGCTTTCATGCGGTAGTGGATCGCGACCGTATCGGTGACCGCCGAGTGCAGGCGCTGATCGAGGTGCGGCTAACACCGGAACGGGGAGGCGGGTTCGACAGTTTGGCATCTCGCATCGCCAAGTTTGACCAGGTGCGTAACTGCTACCTGATGAGCGGAGGCTATGACCTAGCCGTTTTGGTAGAGGGTAGCGATTTGCGCGAGGTAGCTCGCTTTGTCAGCGAAAAGCTCAGCACTCTCGACGGCGTGGTATCTACCGCGACGCATTTCCAGCTCAAGGTATACAAAGAAGCTGGTTTTCTCGCTTCGGAAGCTCCCGTAGACGATCGTCTCGCTGTAACCCCCTGATTTTCTTCATTTTTATGAAACCTTTGGAAGAGCGTATTGCTCAGCAAGTTTCGGCGATCCCACGCTCTGGGATCCGCGATTTTTTTGAACTGGTGCAGGGGCGTGACGATGTCATCTCACTGGGCGTGGGAGAACCTGATTTCTCGGCTCCTTGGCACATTCGTGAAGCAGCGATTTTCTCTCTCGAGAAAGGGCAGACGAGCTATACCTCTAACCTGGGGATGCCGGCGCTTCGTGAGTCGATCTCGCGCTATGTGCGCGGCCTCTTTGGCGTCAGCTATTCGCCTGAAAACGAGGTGCTGGTGACTGTCGGTGTCTCAGAGGCGCTCGATCTCGTCTGTCGTGCGATTCTCAATCCGGGCGATGAAATCATTTATCATGAGCCCTGCTACGTAAGTTACTCGCCCAGCATCGCCATGGCCTATGGCAAAGCTGTGGCTGTGGAAACGAAGGTAGAGGATGAATTTGTCCTCCGTGCCGAAGATGTTGCGGCGGCGATTACGGAAAATACACGCGCTATTCTCCTCAATTTCCCGACGAACCCCACCGGAGCTGTTGAGCCTGTCGAGGAGCTGGAAAAAATCGCTCAGCTGGCGATCGAGCACGACCTCCTTGTGATTTCCGATGAAATCTACTGCGAACTCCTCTACGGCGAGGAATCTGGCATGAAGCCAGGCAAGCATGTCTCCATAGCCAGCCTCCCAGGCATGCGTGAGCGGACGATCCTGCTCCATGGTTTCTCAAAAGCCTTTGCCATGACTGGCTTCCGACTAGGCTACGCCTGCGCGCCGCCAGCGCTTACAGAGGCGATGATGAAAATTCATCAGTATTCTATGCTCTGCGCGCCTATCATGAGCCAGGTGGCAGCGATCGAGGCGCTGGAGAATGGAGCCGAGGCGGTCGAGCAAATGCGCAAGGCGTATGCGCAACGCCGCAACCTTGTTTTGCGGAGCTTTCGCGAAATGGGCATTCCCTGTTTCTCCCCTGGCGGTGCGTTCTACGCATTCCCAGACATCCGCAAGTTCGGTATCACTAGCCATGAGTTTGCTGTGAGACTGCTGGAGGCCGAGGATGTGGCCGTTGTCCCTGGGACAGCCTTTGGAGAAGCGGGGGAAGGCTGTGTGCGAGCTTGCTACGCTACCTCTTATGAGAAACTGGAGCTGGCTATGGAGAAAATGGCCCGCTTCGTCAAAACACTCTAACCTTTCCTTTTTTTCTATGAGTAAGATCCGAAAAGCAATGGTCCTAGCGGCCGGTCGTGGCACCCGCATGCGTGAACTCACTGATGACCTGCCGAAGCCAATGATCCCGGTGCATGGCACACCGATCCTCGAGTCCATTGTTCGAGGCCTTGCGGCCAATGGTGTGGAAGAGATCCTCATCGTCGTCGGTTGGCGCAAGGAAGTGATCGAAGAATACTTCGGCGATGGCAGTGCTTTTGGATGTGCTGTCTCTTATGTGGAGCAGAAAGTGCAGGACGGAACCGGTAAGGTGGTTGAACTGGGCAAGGATTTCGCTGGGGAAGATCCTTTTATTCTGAGCTATGGCGACATCCTTGTCTCGGCTGAGGCTTATGCTCCGCTGGTGGATCTTGGCAGTGATGACGGCGTGCTTACTGTCAAGATCGATGAGGACGTCCGGAAAGGTGGGGCGGTTTTTATCGAGGGTGGTTACGTAAAAGATCTCATCGAAAAACCAGAGGACGGTCAGCCAACCAGCCCCTACTACAACGCCGGGATTTATGCCTTTCGCCCCTCGATTTTCGACTTCACGGCGAAACTGGAGCTTTCGCCGCGTGGGGAATATGAACTTACGGATGCGATCGCCGCGCAGGCAAAGGCGGGTGAAAAAGTGCGTGCCTACGAGCTGGAAGGTGACTGGGCTGATGTCCGTGATCCAGAAGTCCTCGACGAGCTGAATCAAGAGGACTAGCCGCCGGCCCGCCGTGGGATGGAGTGGAGTTTTCTCGAAAATTTGGGCATCTCCTTTTGGTGGCGAGCGCTCATCCTCGTCGCTCTGCTCGCACTTATCGCCTTCATCGAGTATAGGCGGCATGGAGCTCAGGCTCATCGCTGGCGGGAGTATCTAGCTTTGGTGGCGTTTGCGCTCTCGGGAGGCTTGTTTGCCTTCGGTATCGATCAGATCACATCTCGGATCTCGCCTGAGTATTTTCTCTATGCCAAGGGGCTGCCTCGCGAGAATTTTACGTGGGAAGTGATCAACCTCTCTTTGAAAGCCGGCGTTACGGCAGGTTTTCTCTGTGGTGGATTGCTCTTGTTTGCTCACTCCCGCTATACGTCAGGAACTAGCCTGCCACAGCTCGACCGCTGCCTGCCCGCACCCTGGATTGGCGGGCTGGTCGGAGGAGTCCTTCTCGGGGTCATCGTTTATCTAGGTTTTGGAGCCGATTGGTATTCTGGGAGCGTGTTTCCCTCCTCTGACGATAGGTCTCTTCCCTACGAAATGGTGGCAGGCATTCACTTTGGAGTCTACCTCGGCGGAGTGATTGCGACGATCTGGTGCGTGACCCAGATGAAAAGAAGCCAGAATTAGCGGTGGCTTTCTGTATTCCAGAAAATCTAGCCTCTATCGTGGGATCGCGGAAAAACAGAAGCCTGTGACTCATCAGAGCGCGCTATTGTTTCTACGGATTCGCAGCTAGGCAGCGGCTCCGTTCGTCAACTGCC
>JAHDIL010000006.1:0-4169 GCA_020630835.1 Verrucomicrobiota bacterium | reverse complement strand
GCTGTCCGCCACCACCGCCTTGTCGAGAGCGCCCTCCGTTACCTCGCCCGCGGCCACCACCGCCTTGTTTCGGTGGTGGTAGGGTAGAGTGCACGGCTGCCTCGCAGTGGAGGTCGTGTTCCATATCCGCGGGGATCGGCTTGCCAAGAAGCTTCTCAATTTCACGTAGGTAGGCGCGTTCTTCTGGTGTGCAAAAAGAGATAGCCTCTCCCTCAGAGCCCGCGCGTGCGGTTCGCCCGATTCGGTGGACATAGGTTTCAGCCTCTACGGGTAAATCATAGTTTACCACGTGAGTGACCTCGTCGACGTCGATACCACGCGCCGCTACATCTGTCGCCACTAGCACTTTGTAGGTGCCATCTTTAAACCCGTTGAGTGCTCGCACACGAGCGCCTTGACTTTTGTTGCCGTGAATGGCTGCAGCGGTGACACCCTGCTTCTCCAGTTTCTCTACCACACGGTTGGCTACATGCTTCATCTGGGTGAAGACAACGGCGCGCTTAATAGTATCTGCTGAGAGCACTTGCCCTAGAAGTTCGTTTTTATCTTTTCCATCCACAAACAGAACCTTCTGGGCGATTCGTTCGACGGCCGGTTGGTCGGGTTCGATAGCGATTCTAACAGGGTTCTTGACCATGGTGCCAGCGAGCCGCTCCATTTCCGGCGGCATCGTAGCGGAGAAAAAGAGCGTTTGCCGTTTGCTAGGGATGATCTTCAGAATCTTTTTGATGTCGTGGATGAATCCCATGTCGAGCATGCGGTCTACCTCATCGAGGATGAAGTAGGAAACTTCGTCTAGATCTAGGTGACCTTGGTTGATGAGATCGAGCAATCTCCCGGGAGTTGCTACCAGCACGTCGACTCCTTTGTTTAAGGCATTGATCTGGCGGTTCTGGTTCACTCCACCAAAGATGACGGTGTGAGCTATGCGGATGTTTTCACCGTAGGTGCCGATACTCTCATCGATTTGAGCCGCTAGCTCGCGAGTAGGCGCTAGAATGAGGGCGCGAGGCCTCGCTTTAGCCGGGCGGGAGCGATTCTCCGATAGATGCTGCAGTAACGGCAGACTGAAAGCAGCTGTCTTACCCGTGCCAGTCTGCGCGATACCAAGGATGTCCCGCCCGTCTAGGGCGACAGGGATAGCCTGCTCCTGAATAGGGGAGGGCTTTTGATAGCCGGAGCTGATAAGAGCTTCCTGCAGTCGGGGGATGAGTGTTTGGAAGGCTCCCTGCAGATCGCCGGAGGAAGAGCTGCCGGATTCAGCAGAGTGTGTGGGGGAAGTCATGAATAGGAGGCTGCCCTTACGCTCCTTTCGCAAGAATCACAAGGGAAACCGGCCTCGGCTATCGGACAGTTGCACACCCAGGTGGGAAGCTGTGAGTAGCCAGTTGTCTTTGGAAATGATCATACCATCAGCATGGCTTCTTGCCTCGGTTCCTGCAGGTAGATGTGAGGCTGGACAAAAGATTGGATAAATTTACGCCCTCTCTTTTTAGCTCGGCTGGCAATGGAGACAACTCGCTCTCCCCGATGTTCCTAAGTGATGACGACACCATATACTCCCGGAAATGAACCGACGGCTAGGGCATCACGCTGACAGCCATAGCGAGTTTTACCATCGTGAGTGAAGGCAAGACCGTTTGTGCCGCAACTATTTTTGACCTTTACCTAGCTATACTATCTCGTGAATGATTTCTGCCCCCTCTACTCCGACGAGTTTCTCTTCCAGGCCTGCATGGAAGTAGGATAGCTGGTTCGGATCGAGACCCATCTGGTGTAAAATAGTAGCATGCAGATTCTTGACGTGTAGCGGTCTCTCTACAGCAGCAGAGCCTAGTTCATCGGTTTGTCCAACGCTGGTGCCACCCTTGATGCCGCCACCCGCCATCCACATGGTAAAACCTGCTGAGTTGTGATCTCGTCCGGTTCCTTTAGCATATTCCGCCGTTGGTTGACGACCAAACTCGCCGCCCCAAACAACGATCGTTTCATCGAGTAAACCTCGCTGTTTTAGATCTTTTAACAACCCCGCGATTGGCTTATCGGTAGCTCCGGCGTGTTTGTTGTGATTGGTTTCCAGGTCACCGTGGGCATCCCAGTTATCATCCAAGTGGGCACCACCGGAATAGATTTGGATAAAGCGGGTTCCGCGTTCTACTAGACGTCGAGCAAGTAAGCATTTTTTGCCAAAATCTGCCGTTCTCTCCTGATCGATGCCGTATAACTCTTTAGTCTTATTCGACTCCTGATCGAGATCGATCGCCTCCGGAGCTGTCGATTGCATCTTATAGGCAAGTTCATAGCTGGCAATGCGCGCAGCCAGATTGGAGTTGTCGATACGCTGCTCCATGTGACCTCGATTCAGGTGATTGAGTGACTGAATCAGACGGTATTGCTCATCCTTGCCCATCCCTTTGACGTTTTTTAGGTCGAGAATAGGATCTCCCTTGGAGCGAAAAACGGTGCCTTGATAGCTGGCGGGCATGTAACCCGAGGTCCAGTTCTTAGCCCCCGAGATAGGCCCCCCCGTAGGGTCCAGCATCACCACGTAGCCGGGTAAGTTTTGGTTCATACTCCCTAGCCCGTAATTTACCCAACTGCCGAGAGACGGTCTGCCGCTGATCAATGAACCAGAATTCATCATCAACATCGCCGACCCATGGATAGGGGAGTCAGCTTGCAAAGAGTGCATAAAGGATATGTCATCGACACAGGTAGCGACATTCGGGAACAAATCTGAGACCCATTTACCTGACTGACCATACTGATTAAAGTTCCACTTAGGCTCGACGATCCGCCCCTCGTTTTTCTTGCCGCCTCGGCCAAAGGTCTTTACCTGCACGGTCTTACCATCCATGCCCTTCATACCAGGCTTGTAATCAAAGGTATCAATGTGGGAGGGACCCCCATACATAAATAGGAAAATGACGCTTTTAGCTTTAGCTGGCAACTGCTTCGCCCGAGGTGCTAAGGGATTATTCGAGGCTGCACCCGCTGCGAGAGCGCTGTTTGTAAGCCCTTCTTGTGTTAACATCCCGGTCAAGGCGAGCTTGGCGAAACCGCCTCCTACCGTCGATAGCATTTCACGTCTGGTCGTGTTTCCGCAAAAGTTGTTGTTTCCGTTGTTCATAAACTTGTGGTTAAAGTTAGGCCTTAGTCCAAATAAATGGTTTCGTTTAGGTTTAATAGTATCAAACAGAGTCGCTGCATGGATTCGGTTTTATCTAATTGGTAGTTGATTGCTAAGTCGTTCAGAAGAGTTGTTACCTCCCTTTTCTCCTCGGCTGTTGGGAGTCTTTTCAGCACTACGTCATAAACCTTTTCGATCTGAGACTCAGTAGGCTCTGTTTCCTTTGAAATTTTGTCAGCTAATTGTTCCGCGATACTATTGACAAACTCGCTATTAAACATCGTCAGTGCTTGTGTCGGCACGGTAGTGACAAAACGCGACGCGCATGACATATCTCGCTCGGGAGAGTCATGCGCGGATAAGATCGGCATTTGCAGAGATCGTTTCACATGGATGTAAACTGCTCGCCGATTGGCCGCATCACCTTCGGTGAGAGGCCAGGCTAGATGGGGTTTAGATGAGGTTGCTAGTGCAGCCTCTGGCATAGGCGGTCGCACCGGTCCTCCGCCTAACTCTAATTTGAGCTTGCCGGTGAAATCCATAAAAGTGTCTCGAATCTCCTCGGCCGTCAGGCGGCGAGCGCTGTGCCTCCAGTTCAAGCGGTTGAGCGGATCAACCTCGAATGACTTCTCGTGCCAAGTATTCGATAAGCGGTAGGTCGAACTGGTGAGCATTAATTTGACTAGCTTTTTTATATCCCAACCTGATTCGACGAACTCAACTGCCAGGTAATCGAGTAGTTGCTGGTTACTGGGGCCTTCACCCAAAACACCAAAGTCATTGGCGGAGGCTACGATACCCGTGCCGAACAAATACTGCCACAAACGGTTGACCATCACTCTCGCAGTCAGTGGGTGGGATGGGTCTGCCACCCACTTAGCGAAGCTCAAGCGCCGGTTTTCAGTCAAATCATTCTCAAAAGTCTCCGGTGGAAGGTTTGGTAAGGCAGCTTTGTCAGATCTCACCATTACTGCGGGAAATGCAAGTGGCACGCTTTTGCCTTCTGCATGAACATTGCCGCGAATGTGAATTTTCCCCT
>JAHDIL010000005.1 GCA_020630835.1 Verrucomicrobiota bacterium | reverse complement strand
AGGAGGATAGTGCTGAGGGAGTTGAGTCCCGCGTTGATGGGGGGAAAGAGTTCGTAGTTCATCGGGTTGAAGGTGATGGCTGGAGTTATTTACGGGTATTTGGTTCTGGCATGACGTCGCTGAGCGACAGATCGGGGTTGAGCACAAGTTTGAGGTCGCGCTCGAGGCGTGCGATCTCTAGCTCGCCGCGCTGGGGGTTGAGGACATCGTAGTAGCCCCGGATATTGGCTCCTCCATCCACAAGGGCGATACGCTGGTCATGAGCAAATTCGCCCTGAGTAGCGATAACGGCTGGGTCAGTGTTGCGTTCTGTGGCAAAGAATTTGAACTCAGAGAGCATATAACTGGCAATGCGCTCAGGATCGCCGGTTAGGAACCACCAGTCCTCAGTGTCCAGTCCTTGGCGTTTCACCCATTCGTTCATCTTTTCTGGCGTATCCCCAGCAGGGTTGACACTGATCGATACGAGGCCGAATTCCTCATGCTCTGAGTGGAAGGTTTCGTAGAGGTCTTTCATGATCGCAGCCATGCCGAGACAGCCAACGGGGCAGTCGGTGTATTGGTAGCCCGTTAGGTAGACGCGGTCTTTCAGCTGCTCAAGACGGACCGTCTCCCCGGTGCGATTGGTGAAGAACATATCTGTCTCGACTTTGCCTACAAAGGGGGGGCGCCAGTTTTCCATTTCGTAGACCTGTCGATTTCGGTAGGAAAGGGTTACAAAAACAGAGCCGAAGACAACGACGGCGATAATGGCAACAATGGTTCCCCACCAAGTGATGATCTTGGCGCGGTCTGAAAGGGGTTTTAGAGGAGAGGGTTCTTCCATGGCAGTAGGGGAAACGTTCTGACGATTAATTTTGATTCCAGAAGAGGTGAGCGATCACCATTGCTACCGGTAAGTATAGAAGGGTGAAAAAGAAGAGCTTACGCGCAGCGGAACGTTCGAGTGAGGACAAGAATTTTAGGGACAGGACTAGCATGGCTAAGGCGGGTAGGCCTAGAGGTAAAGCCCCCACCCAACTGATAAGGCCAGAGGCGGCAGGAAGAACTGTCGTGCAGAGTAATAAGCAGACACTAAAGACAATGGCCAGTTTAGCGGTGTAGTGGCCTGATTCATCTTTGTTAGACCACATGACGAAGCCGCCGCGGATGTATTCCTCTCGATACATCCAGTTGATGGCTGCGAAGTGGGGCAGCTGCCAAAAGAAGAGCAGGAGGAAGAGAAAGAGCGCGCCTCCATCCATCCAGTTTCCGCCACCAGCCGTCCAGCCGATGAGAGGCGGAAAGGCGCCGGATACAGCTCCAATCAGAGTGTTGGCGGACGACTTCTGCTTCATCGGTGTGTAGATGAAGAGATAGGAAATGAGAGTGAGGCCTGCCATGATGGATGATAGCGTGCTCACTTTCATCCCTAGGTGGATCAGTCCGAAGGCGGCGAGGATCCATCCGAGGATAAAGGCAGCGGGTTTGGGGATGCGATTGGCAGGTAGAGGACGATCGCTGGTTCGTCTCATCTTGGCATCGGCATCGACCTCCATGATCTGGTTAAAGATTGCGGCAGCAAAGGCGGCCAAGATGGTGCCGAAGAGCATGTGGAGCAGCTGGGGCCAAGCAAAGCTGTCTAGGCTCTTCGCTGCTAAGAGGTAGCCGAACACAGACGTGATTACGACAAGAAGGCTTAGTCGCGCTTTTGTCAGCGTGAAAAGATCTTCTTTGAGCTGCTGGGCAGTGCGTAGGGACGCTTCTGGGGAGGTCTTAGTTGTGTCGGTCTCGCTCATAGGGCGCAGCCACTAGTTTAAAAAGAATCGAAAAGAATGCCATGGAAGATTCATCGCTCGATCACCGAGGACGTGTAGCCTTACTCAGACCGTAGCACTCTCGGGGGCAGATGCTTTAGACCGAAGGGCGCGCACAGCAAACACAAAACTCACGGCGAGGATGCCGAGACCATTGAGGACATGGACATTGGTCACCCAGAACTCTTTCGAGGAAGCGATGACGCCGAGACCCAGAGAAATCTGCACGGCGACCATGATCAACAGCGCCTGGCTCAGCCGCCGTGAGGGCTTTCCGGCTCCGAGCTGCCCGAAGGAGCGGGTGAGTAGGAAGATACCCAAGATAAAGAAACCTAGTAGGAAGCCGGTCGATTTATGCAGAAACATAAGAGCGATAATCCCGTCATCGAGCGGCGGGATAAGCTGTCCGCGGGTCAGTAGCAGGCCCTCGTCAGCTAATCCGTAGCGGTGGTGGTGCCGCATCGAGGCTCCCCAAATAAGCTGCATGACGACAGACCCGAAGAGGATAACGGAACTTATGCGGATCCATTTTTTCGATCGCTGTGAAAAGGTGAAGCCTAAGGCTGCCCAAGACGGTCGAGAGGAAAGCGCAATAAGGACGAGCAGGCAGAAAAATAGCTGACCGAAGCAACCGTGAACCACTGCGAGAGCATCCGAGATCTCAGTGACCCGTAGTCCCCCGAATATGGCTTGTGTCGTCACCATAATGAGGGCCAGCGCGCAACATTTGACCAGAAAATCCCAGGATTGGCGAAAGAACCCCCAGATTAGCCACGCCAGGGGGAGTAGGCTGAGCAGGTAGGCTCGATCCATCAATGCTGCCTTAACTTCAGGATCTACCCGCTCGGCACCCGCTTTCACATAGGCCGAAAACACGAAGCCGAGCAGCAGAGTGATGAGGACGCACTCGATAGCCTGTTTTCCGGAGCGAATGTAGCTCCAGCAGAACTGAACGAGCACGAGCACGCCCACGAGGGTTGCCAGGAGGCGGTGAGAGTGTTCCCAGAAAGGAATAGCGTAGCTTAGCCACCCTTCAGGATTGACCGAGCCGAGACTTAGCGGCCAATCATGGAACGCCATGCCGGCATCTGTCGTCGTGGTAGCCGCGCCCCACCAGATAAGGAGGACGGCGCAAACAACTACGGCAATGGAAAATCGCTGAAAGGCCGTTGAGCGGGCAATGGTCGACGATGGCATGGCTGGTTGAAACAAAACGTAGGCTGGCCAAGAGCTAGTCAAAAGTCCTCGGAAAGCAACTAAGCTTTACGCAGGTGAGCAGAAAAAAGGGACTGCCAGAATGATCTGGCAATCCCTGCAATGGATGAAATTGAAATACGCAACTAGCTCTGCTTGGACAAGAGGTCGCGGATCTCCTGCAACAGCAGGATGTCCTCTGATGGCTTGGGATCCTCTTTAGGCTCCTCTTCTGCCTTTTTCATGGCACCAACAAATTTCTTGATCACTAAGAAAAGGACAAAAGCGAGGATGAGGAAGCTGATCAGAGCTGTGATAAAGTTTCCGTAGGTTAAAAGGGCAACGCCAGATTCAGCAGCCGCTTCTTTGGCCTTTTCGACGCTCAGCCCTTCGGGGATCTCTCCGCCAAGCGCGGCGTATTTCTCGCTGAAATCAACGCCACCAGTAACTAGTCCAACAAGCGGCATGATTACGTCGTCAACGAGGCTTTTGACAACGGTGGCGAAAGCACCTCCGATGATGATGCCGACAGCCATGTCGACTAGGTTTCCTTTGAACGCGAATTCTTTGAAGTCTTTTAGCATAATTAGATGGGGGTTGTGTGACCATGTTGCTCTACCGGGCATTGATTCGTCAACCTCTAAATTGTGCCAACTCCAAGCCGGTTGGTGGCTAGGAAGATTATTACGACAATAGTCGGTAACCCACTCCATGCACCGTTTCGATCACGAAAGACTGCGCCTCGTCGCTTTTTAGCTTCTTACGCAGTTGTGCTACGCATTGATCTAAGGCTCTCGTTGTGCCCATGTAGTCGTATCCCCACACATCGTTGAGGATTACATCTCGAGGGACAGCTGTATTTCGCCGAGCGTAGAGGCATCCGAGTAGGTCCATTTCTTTGGGAGTGATCGGATAGGTTGGGCCATCCTTGTGCGCGATAGTGTGATTGGTGGCGTTGATGGTGATGTTGCCAGCGGTAAGAATGGCTGGTTGCTGCGGTGCCTCTGCATTTGTCCACTGTTGGGTCCGTCTCAGAAGTGCATTGACGCGGGCGAGGAGTTCCTCTAGTCCGAAAGGCTTTGTTAGGTAATCGTCGGCACCAGCTTGTAGGCCGATTACTTTGTCTAACTCCTGTCCTTTTGCCGTTAGCATTAGGATAGGGGTGAAGATTTGTTTCGCCCGAAGAGCCTTAGCAATATCATAACCGCTGGCGTGCGGTAGCATGACATCGAGAATGATGAGATCAGGTTTGTTAGCGCAGACGGTTTCGACGGTGTCGAGGCCATCTGAAAGAGCCGATGTCTGAAAGCCGTGATGAGTAAGCACCTCACTCAGCCCTAATCGGATACTATCGTCGTCTTCGACGATGAGGATACTGGTAGCGGTCTGGCTCATGATGTCTCTTGCGTAGCTATTGGGAGGTGAACCTCAAAAGCAGCGCCACCACCATGTCGATTGCGAGCGGAGATGCTGCCTCCATGTAGTTGAATAATTTCCTGACAAAGAGCTAGTCCTATACCTGCTCCGCTTTGCTCAGAGGTGAGAGAGTTGTCAAGGCGGTGGAATTTTTCGAAAACTTTACGCAAAGCATTTTTGGGTATACCCGGGCCTCTATCGGCGACGGTTAGGGTCAACTTTTTACCCGTCTCTTCTTCCCGTGAGGAGATGTGGATGACCCTGCCTTGCGCAGCATACTTGCAAGCATTTGTCAGGAGGTTGACGATGACCTGCGTTAGGAGGTCTTCATCTCCATCGATCGTGAGTGACGAGGGACTGCCCCATTCGAGCGTTGTCTCCATACCTGTTTTCTCGAGGTCTGCGCGGCACAGCTTGATAGCCGATTCTGTGATGGTGCGAAGGTCCACTCGCGAGGTATCCAGTTTCATGGTTCCCCTGTCGAGTTGGGAAAAGTCGAGTAATCGATGAATGAGGCGCCCTAGGCGGCGTGACTCCTTCTCGATTACCCCGGCGTAGCTACTCACCTTTTCAGCATCGGCACCAGAGTTTTGTTGTAGCATCTCAGAGAACATGCGGATGGATGTTAGTGGGGTTTTTAGCTCGTGGCTGACATTTCCCACGAAGTCGGTCTTTTGGGCGGCTAGCCGCATTTCGGCTCTCATGCTGCGGATAAGGAGCCATGAGGCGAGAAGAACGAGAGCGAGAAAAAACAAAATGGTTATGAGGGAAAGCTGCTGGGAGAAGCGTGCCCAGAATGGGGCGGGAGAGCCGATGGCTGTGACTGTCCAGTTTGGTAAAAGGGGGCTGAGTGAGGTCTGGGCTCGAGAGGTAGCGTTCGGCTCGGCGTAGGCGGAATGTGCTACGAGCTGGCCGCGGATATTGTGCACCTGCGTAGCGATCGGGGCAGCGTGCTCTAATTTGCTGAAGGGGACGAAGGAGACAATTCGCTCGATTCCTTCGATGATGGCTTGTTGGTCGACCTCTACCCAGAAGGTTAGCTCAGGGTAGTTGGGGTGGTTACGCCAGAAGAGAGTGTGTATTTCACCGTCGTGCATTCGTGTGAAAGCGCCCTCTGGATCGCGCTGCGTGAGAGCAAGCGAGAAAGGGGTGGCCATCGGTCGAGAGGGCAGGCTTGCGCTCTGCGTTTCTCTGCTTGGTTTTGATGACGAGGGTGCCGGTGGTATTGTAGATTTGGATATATCCAGCATGCCTTCATTGAGTAGCGCGCCCCGTTGGCGCTGCTGAGGCTCTATGCTGTTTAAGGCGACTTTTTTTTTGGTTTCTGGGAGGTTCTGCTTTGTTTTCCCAAGGGCTTCCGCTGCCCTATTCAGGATAAGAGCGGGAGCCTGGCTGACGACGGGAGAGTCTGCTTGTTTCCATAGGTCGGAGTTTTTTTGGAAGAAGGACGTGTCATTCTCCGAGTCTTTCCCCATTTTTACAGTCTCTTGCCCTGCAGCGATGGCGGCGGCGGAACTGATTTGGTTCCATCTTTCCGGAAACTGATTTGAAAAGTCATCTTCGATCTTAGACCCGTTATAGTCGTTCAGGAATTGGTCTAACTCTTCTCCATAGAAGACGCGAAGATCATCGAAAAACCCGTCTACCTCTGTTGCGATACCTTCTGCTTTGTTGAGAAGGATTTCCTCCTCTTGGAGTGTAAGGATTTGGTTTTGTGCCCTGACCGCATATAGCCCAAATCCCGCCAGCACGATGGCTGGCAGGATGATGGCAAAGAGAAAGGTTAAGCTGATGCGTTTCATTCGGAGAAAGCTAGCATAAGGCTAGCATGAATCCGTTGGCATCGGCGATCTCTATTTAATGTCCTTGCCACTTTTTTGCCAGTTTAGGCGATTGAGGATCGACTTTCGTTCGCGCTTCTTTAGACCGCTGGTAGATTCTATTTGTGACTTTGCTTTTCTGAGGAGATTGAGCTCCTCACGTAGGGCAGGTTTCGAGGAAGCTGGTGCTGCTGCTAAGGCCTTCCCGACGACAGCTGATTGCTGATCTAAGATCTGTCTTGAGGCGAAAGTATCACCTTTGTCATTTTGGGCTACGGCTTGCGTGAGACGGGCGCGGTTCTCGAAAACAATTGCTTGAGCGCGAATCTCTTTATCTTCGGCTGCTGCCGCGATTTCTTCGTTATCGTTGGTGGTCACCAAGAGAGGGGAGTTGTTTGCTTCCTTCGTGGCAGCGCCGTCTGCCGTGGCATAGGTTACCTGCACATCAGCTAGGGTGCTAGCTAGGTTGGCCTGCTTTGGGTCGACCGTGCATTGGAGCAGGAAATTTCTTTGCTGCTCAGAGGATAAGGTGTTGAAATCGAGAGTCACTAGGTTTTCCGAAACGGGCACGTCACTCCCGATAAGGCGGATAGGGGAAACGCCCTTTGGAAGCTCGATTTTAATTTTCAGATCTCGGGCTACGATGCTCTGCAGTTCTCCTAGCTCGCTGCGGAAAATCTCATCGAGATCCTCGACATCGGCCACGTAATAGTAATTCGCATCACTGGCGTTGGCGAGTGCTGCCATTAGTTGTTCGTTAAATCCGTCGCCCAGACCAATGGTAGTGACGGAGATGCCTTTCTTGGCCAATTTGACGCCAAGTTGTGAGATTTCACTATGGCTTGTTGGGCCTCGGTTAGCTTGTCCATCAGATAAGAGGATGACGCGCGAGATTTTGTTTTCGCTAGCCCATTCCTCCACTTGCTCGCCGCCCATCTCAACCCCGGCGTAGAGAGCGGTGTAGCCACTGGCGTTGAGTCGGTCGACTTGGCGGCGAAGGAATTTTTTGCGATTTCCGATAGGCTCAGAAGGAACCATGACTCTCGCCTCGTCGCTGTAGCTGATCAGGGAGAAATTATCATTTGGACCAAGCTTCTCGATGACGGAGTGCGTGGCGGTTTTCGCCTGTTGAAGCTTTTTCCCCTTCATGGAGCTGCTTCGGTCAAGGACGACAGCGACATTCAAAGGTGGTCTTTTCTCAGGTGAGACGATTTTACCACCGCCTACCTTGAGCTGAATGACGACATCCTGTCGGCCACCGTTAGCGGAGAGAATGGGTCGATCCACTTTCGTCTGCACGGACACGAGTGACTCTGCGGCGTTAGCTGGAGCAGAACTGAAGAGGCTGCCGGCAAGGAAAGATCCTGCGAGCACTGACTTGGAGAGAAACGATATTTTCGTCATGACTCCACCCTACGCAACACTTGCGGCGGATGTGTCAGCAGACCGTAAAGAAGATGTCAGAAAAATGTCAGTAAGGTTCGCTACTGCTGAGGGAGGGGAGGTGCCGAGCGATCACCGATTGATCTCATCCAGACGGTAAGTTCCGAGTGTAATCTTCGGAGCTCTTCGGGAAACGAGTTTTTAGTGGGGAATATATTTTTCAGCTCATCAGGATCAGTTTTCAGGTTGTAGAGATGATATTCATCGGCGTCTGTTAGAACGAGCTTCAGGGTTCCGTTAAATACCATGCGATGCCCTTCTCTAGGCTTTCCTCGAACTCCTACGCATTCGCTGAAGATATAGGGGTGATGCTCGCTGGTCGGGCTATTGAGCAGTGGAACAAGGCTTTTTCCGCGAGTTTTATCAGGTGCCTTACCGCCTGCTAGCTCAAGTAGAGTGGGGTAAATATCCAGCGAGGAAACCAGAGACTCGGTCCGGGTTTTATATTTTGCCTCCGGATGGTTCTTTGGAGGGACGGCAAACATAGGGACACGAACGCTCTCCTCATGCATGGTAATTTTGTTTCCCAGCCCGTGATCCCCCAAGTGATAGCCGTTGTCAGAGAGGAAAAAAATCCATGTGTTATCGACTTCGCCAGCCTCTTGCAGCTGAGTTATGAAGTTACCTATCTGATGATCCAGATGACTAACGACTGCATAGTAATATTGGATAAACTCCTTCATTACATCAGCGGAGCGGGGCGGCCCTCCAGAAAGCTTTTTTGCATTCTTTGAGTAATTTGAGTCGCGGTAGAATAGTTCACCCGGAACACCCTGATTGAAGATGCTGTTAGGGAGCGGCTCGATCCGAAAGTTTGAGGGTAGCGCAATGGATCCAAGGGGGTATAGATCTAACCACTCTTGCGAGGGCAGGAGCGGCATATGGGGCTGGTGAGGTGCCAGCCAGAGAAAGAAAGGGGCATTCTTTTCGTAGGTCTCCAGGAACCTCTTAACGTTGGCGAATGTCTTAACGTCATCGTGTGGACCAGATTCGAGGCCTGCTTGGAAGCCATAGTGCAGGGGGTTCTTGAGGTGAGATTTCCCGTGGAGGACGGTATGATAGCCGAGCTGGTTTAGTTGTGAAGGCAGCGTGAGATGCGCTTTTTCCCCGCCTTTACGGTAGGCCGTGAAATTCTCCTGAGCTAGACCTACGACTCCATTCTCTTGCGGAAATGTGCCTGACATGAGAGAGGCTCGGCTTGCCGCGCAAATCGGGCTGGAGACGTAGGCGCGATCGAAGATGACGCCCCGGGCTGCCAGAGCGTCGAGATTTGGTGTTTTTACATGAGGGTTGCTGTAACCGATCGCGTCGTGGACTTGGTCATCGGTAAAGATGACCACTAAATTTGGGGGTTTCGAAGCAAGGGTAGAAGCGGTGAGTAGGGCAAGCGCACAGACTGCAAAGGCTAAATTCATGCTTTAATTATAAGGAGAATCTCTCTACTTCATAATCCGCGATTGAGTCGTCTTGTGTCCCGAAATCTCGTGATGGTGAATTCCGTAAGGTCACCATCCTGTTTTCACGTGTCTAGACGAGCAGATGCATCGGGGCGCAGGGCTCTGTGCCCCTGATCTCAGGAAGGCCTTACAGTCCGCGCTTGTAAGTCTCACAACGGTTCATCCATCCCGCTCTCCACCGGCTTTCTCCTCGGTTTGAGGGGGAGTTGGCAATCCGTTGATTTAATACTCGTTTGGCCGACTCGCTGAACTCTGTTGCCGCTGCTATGCCATTTGGGCCTGGCTGCATCCCTAACAAGACTTGCCTCAGGCCCCAGCCTTGACCTCTGTAAGACTCAGAGGCTTTGATGCCTTCCCCTTTGAAATTCACATAATCGATCAGCGCATAAACCCCAGCTGGTGATGAAGCGACGCGGTAAAAGTTCTCATGCAGTCGATTTTTGTCAGCAGGACTTGGCGTGGCTTGCTTCATTTTTGGGAGAGCCTGTTCCAGTCGTTGCACGATGAAAGAGGTTTGGTGGGAGACGGTATTGGCTAGAAAGCTCCGCAGCTCTCGCATCTGTGGGCTCGATTTTGCGGCGTCGAACTCTGCCTTGCTGCGCCATGGGCTGCCGTTGGCTTCCCCCAACCACCTAGGCATCGCTACTCCGCGGGCGCCCATAAACTGAATCAGCTTTGGGAAACTCTCATCGAAAGGTCCGGGGCGCCCTTCCACATACCAGATGAAGTGACCGATCCCAAGGGAGGGAAAATCTTCTCCTTTGTTCCACGTAGTCAGTCCTTCCACCGTTCCCGCGCATTCGTTTTGCCAAATCTTGCGCCCAATGGCGTTGGCGTCGGCTTCGCTCAGCTGAATGGACGAAGCTTGAGCACCAGTAGCATAGGTTGGGCCACTATCTCCATCCATGGAAACGCAGCCGGGCACGGGCACGAGGCAGGCTAGAAGAAGTAGGCGAAATGGGATCTTCATAAATATGAGTCGCCCAGAAAGACGCACGCCTCAAGCCTTTCAGGTGTTGTAGGCAAGATCTGAGGCCTTTTTATCCCTGAAAGTAAGGCAGGGCGCCGGCGGTAGTTTCGATCTCAGCTGATGCATCGACTAACTCGCCAATGGGATCCCATTTGGCAGCGAGGAAGCCATCACGGGCGGTGTCTTTGATTTGCACAGAGATGGATTTGGAACCGAAGCGCACCTCGCATTTCTCGACGTCGATAGTGATTTCAGTGCTTGGGTCGGCCTCGATAGCGGCAGCGATGAGATCAATATCTTCAGCGCTGGCCATCACGCAAGGAATGCCGAGTGTAGCGCAGTTGCCGAAAAAGATTTCAGCGAAGCTCTGGGCGATGACTGCGGTGAAGCCGGCCTTAGCCAAGGCCTGCGGGGCGTGCTCACGAGAGCTACCGCAACCGAAGTTGATACCGGAGAGGAGGATGCTCGCCTCGGAGAATCGCTCGTCGTTTAGAGGATGGGGGCGCGGGGTCCCATTTTCATCATGGCGGGCATCAAAGAAAAAGTATTCACCCAGTCCATCGAAGGTCACACACTTCATGAAGCGAGCGGGGATGATCCGGTCGGTATCAATGTCGGAACCGGGGACAAAAATGCCTTTGCCTGAAACTTGATCGATTTTTTGCAGTGCCATTACCTTTTTTATGCTGGGTTAGAGAGGGGGAGGAGGCTCGCCTGTTTTAGTCGAATTTCAAGACCTTTTCAGTAGTGGGGTTTCCTGTGAATCCTTGGCTAGCGTTTTGCTGGCCAAGGCGCGCTCACGGATAAGAAAACGCACAATTTTCTCATAGAGATCATCGCCGCCGAGTCCCAGGGCGTTGCTGTGTCCGGCGTTTGGGATAATATGCAATTCGGACCGCGCATTGGTGGAGGCTAGTAGGAGGCGCTCGGAATGTCCCTGATCAATCAGGCTATCATTAGAGCCGTGAACGAGAAATACGGGTTTCTGTGACAGGGCGAGAGCATCTGCTGGGCGTATCTCCCGTAAATCTACTCCAGCTTTCCGGCCAGCTGCAGCCATCGCTGCCCGTATGAGCTGGGGTCTGACGAGCGGCCCATATCGCTTACGGGCTGTTTCGATGATGATGGTCTCTAGGTCGGAGAACGAGGAGATGCAAACATGGGCTCGAATGCGGTTGTCCATAGCCATGGCTAGATTGCCAACGGCTCCGCCCTGTGACAATCCGAGGAGAAAAACCGGCCCGATCTCCTGCTGAGTTATCTCCAGCCGTCGTTCTAGTGAATCTAGGACAGTGGTTAAATCATCCACCTCTTTGGCTCCGTAGAGGCTGTATTTTCCCCCACTGCTCCCGTGGGCACGGGCATCATAGATAAAGCAGCGGAACTCTGCTGCAACCAGCCTTTGCGTAATGCTCAGCATGTTCTCTTTTATCCCGCCTCGACCGTGAAGTAGGATCACCGTTCCTTGGGATCCTGTCGCATGCTCAGACTCGAGGCCAAGCCGGCGCTCCATGTCGCGTGTTTTTGCGGCGGTGCCTAGTCGTTGAGCCCGCTCGACGAGGTATCCCTTTAGCAGAACGCCATCGGCAAGGGTGAGATCGTGTGGCGTTAGGGTGACGCCGTAGTTGTTGGGATCTGCCAAGAAGCGGTGATGACGTTCTTCTAGCTCTCGGTCCGGTGGCACGAGTATGGCGTGTGTGCCTGTTTGTATGACGAGAGCGATAATGGCCCCGACAGTGGCGAAGGCAACTATAGCGACGAGCATGAGAATGCGGAACAGGGGAAAGAAGACTTTCATACCGCCCCCCCTACGAGAACGGGCGGGGAAGTCTTTCAAAAGAAAAGAGGGCGTGCCCGGACTCACTCGCCGAAGCCGGATTCCACTAGCTCGGCGAGGACCGTCAGGGCTTTTTCCTCATCTTCCCCCTCGGCGGTTAGCGTAAGAACAGTGCCCTGGGCTGCCGCGATCATCATGAGGCCCATGATGCTCTTTCCGTTGATTTCCTCGCCATCTTTTTCCACATAGATTTCGCAGGAGAACTCGCTAGCGAGCTTAACAAATTTTGCAGCCGGACGGGCATGGAGGCCGTCGTCGTTGCAAATTGTTACTTGTCGTGAAGCCATGAAATAGGGGGTCAGAAGAGTGGGGCAGCCAGGGGTGTAGCAGAAATCAGTCGGCGAGTCACTAGTAATTTTTTTCCCACTAGACAACTGCCTTACGCTGATCGCGCATAGCCTGAAGGAGTTTTTTATTAAACTCAACGGCGGTATCGTGGCCCAGGCTTTTTAGCTTTTGGTCTAGAGCAGCGACCTCGATCAGTTGTGCCATGTCTCGACCCGGAGCTACGGGTAACTCGATGAGCGGGATTTTCATGCCCAGCACATCAACGTGCTGTTTGTCTAGTCCCACGCGTTCCATATTATTAATGTTCTCTTCTCGTGTCAGTCGGACCACGAGATCCAGTCGTTTTTCGGTGCGAAAGGTTCCGACGCCGAAAATGGCTGCCACATTGATGATGCCCAGTCCTCGGACCTCCATATGGCTTTTTCCGAGATCTGGAGCCGTGGCGATGAGTTCGCGATCTTCTATGTTGCGGATGCGCACCATATCGTCGGCGACCAAACTCGCGCCGCGGCGAAGGAGGGACAGCACGGTCTCGCTCTTACCGGTGCCACTGTTTCCTTTGACGAGGATGCCGATTCCCATGACGTCGACCATGCAGCCATGTTCGGTAGAGGTGGGGGCGAAGTCCCAATCGAGTCGGACGGTGGCAGCGTTGATAAACTCCATGGTAACTAGGCAGGTTTGGATGACGGCAATACCGGCCTCGTTGGCGATCTTAAGCATCTCTTCTGGCAGGGCGTAACTGCGACTGACGACAATGCAGGGGATGGGCTGGCGGCAGAAGTCACGAAAGCGCTTGATGGCGTTTTCCGGTTTCAAATGAGCAAGGTAGGCGAGCTCGGCATTCCCTACCGTCTGTATACGATACACGGCAAGGTAGTCGTAGAAACCGGTGAAAGCTAGTCCGGGACGGTTGATCGTAGGTTCCTGGATGAGTCGATCCATCCCCACAGTTTCGCCAAGTAGCTTCATGCAGAGGTCGTCTTGGTGGCGCTCCATGAAATCTCCCACCGTGATGGAATTACCGGGGCGTTCGTCATTGAGGGGTGAGATAGTGATCATGGAGTGAGTCAGTAGAGGCTAGGGGTAACCTGTAGCATGGAGACGGGGCGCCCCAAACGAAAAAAGGCAGGGCTTGCGCCCTGCCTTTCAGTTCTAGGTTGTTTCAGTATGAAGCGAAACAAAAGTGTGTTGGTGGCCTAGAAGTAGGCACGAACTCCAAAGAGGAGAGAGTCTGAGCTGATATCGTTGCCTGTTCCAAGTTCGCTGCCTGTTGCATACTCGTAACCTGCCATCAGCTTGAGGTTATCGCCGCAAAGGTAGTAGTTGAACCCAGCATAGAAGGTGTGGTAGTTCTCAACGCGCTGACGAGAAGGGAAACGCTGGGTGCGCTGGTTGCGACCCTGGTCCATGTAGGCGTATTTTGCCACGAACTCGAGCTTTTCAGTGATTTCATACGTAGGCATGATCACGAAACCCCAGGTATCATCACCGGCAGCAATCGCACCACTTGATTCGCGGTTCAATCCGACGATCAGGTCAGTGACCAAGTCAAATCGGCCGAAGTCTGAGTCTGTTCCGATAGCGAGAACATGCTCGTAAGGAGAGTCATTACCACCAGGAGCGCTTCCGCGTCCGTTGACTGTTCCACCCGAATTGTTCGTGAAGACGTAATCGAAGTGAAAGTCAGTAGCATCAGTGATGCCTTTCTCGTAGCGGTATGACAGCGAGAGGCGTGAGTCGAAACGCGGAGTGTTCCAATCACCGTCGTGACCTGTCAACCAAGCTCCGACTTCATGCGCAGCGCCTGCTCCTTCGAAGCCAACAGTGACACCCCAAGGCTTTTGATCAGCAACTTCATTCACGATGTGTGAACGCTCGATTGTCTTGATGCGCTTAGAAGAGGTGGAAAACTCGCGAGTAATTTTCTGCTTCTGCTTACCGACAGTTACATACTGCTTTTTCGATGGAGCCCACTTCAAGTAAAGTTCATCGAAGTTGTTGAAAAACCGTCCTTCAGTGAGGGCGCCGTTAGTTCCGGAGCCATCGGAGTAGTTCAAGGATGAGGAGAACTTAATGTTGTTAGCGAATTTGATGTCGAGACCAAGGCGGGCGCGTCTGTGCTGCCACTGGTGGAATCCGTTGTTGCCGCCAACGATTTCCTCACTCTGGTCGATGTATTGACCATGATAGCGACCGTTGAGGGCAATTTCGCGTATGAAGCCTTCACCTTCATACAGTGTTCCGTAATCAAAAATGTCGCAGAAGCTCCAAGCTGCTGGAGGTTCGATTGGCATCTTGTCGTTGATGACTGGTGTGTAATCACCTGCCATTGCAGAACCAGCTGCGGCCAAAGCGGCACTGGCTACTAGGGTCTTCAGTTTGTTGTTTTGTCTCATGATGTAAGATAAATCTTTGTGACGGGATGTTCCCGCTGAATGAGAAAGCTAGCCAGTGCTCAATTGTTACAGCTTGGTCACGAAGGACTTACTGCGGAATGAACGAATGGCCATTTCCCGACTCTACCTTAGCGAAGGCTCAAGGGCTGCAACTTTTTTAATGTGACAATTTTCATTTTTCCTAAGGTTTTTCGTTGACGCCCGTTGATCGCGTTTTTTTCAGATCCTTTACCTCAGTTCGGTCTGCCGGATCTGACACAAGATTGAGGCATCGCGCTGTTTTTTCGTCTCGACTTAGGGGCGGTGGCTTGGCAGGTTTTTCTTGGTTTGTGGTGGCAGCTGCTGCTCTACCTTCTTTGTTTCACATCTACTTTAACGATTACTTCAAATGGCTTACGTCGAGACCAACGGCATTCAAATGTTTTACGAGGAGCGAGGCTCCGGAGACCCACTGCTCCTCATCATGGGTATCACCGCACGGGGGGAAGTCTGGGAGGCGCACTCAAGCTGTTGGGGAGAATCGTTTCGGGTAGTGGGACTTACCGATAAACCCTCTGGCGACTATTCCAGTGAGATGATGGCAGATGACTATGCCGGCCTTCTAGACTCTCTGGGCATCGCTAAAGCACGCATAGTCGGTGTCTCTATGGGGTCGATTATTGCCCAGCAGCTTTGCCTGCGCCATCCTGATAAGGTGGAGAGTGCCGTCCTCATGTGCCCTTGGGCGCGCTGTGATCGCTACGCCAAATCTGTCTTTCAGCACATGATCGACTGCAAGGCGCACCTCGATAATAAGCAGTTTTTGGAGTTCATCCAGCTTCTCATCTTTACGAAGCCCTTTTGGGATAACGATGGAGCTTATGCGAGTCTCGTCGACGGGCGCGAGGATTTTGATGCTAGCCCTATTCCGCAGCCGCTCCACGGGTTGAAAGGTCAAGCCGCCGCGTGTGTGAATCACGATGTGCAGGATGAGCTGGGCAAAATCGAGGCTCCTTGCCTCGTTATTGGCGGTAAGGACGACATCTTCACTCCCCTCTGGATGGGGCAAGAGGTGGCGGAAGCAATTCCTAATTGCGATAGCCATTTCTACGACGATGCGGGTCACGCCTTCCACTGGGAGCAGCTGGAGGATTTCAACCCCCGTGTGCTCGAGTGGTTAAAAGCTCATTAGTCTTTATTTCTACCAAACAAC
>JAHDIL010000004.1 GCA_020630835.1 Verrucomicrobiota bacterium | reverse complement strand
CAGCGTTATGGCGTAAGCGTTGATTCTGTTCGACGCGCCAATGGCCTTTCTGGCAACATCATCCGGGTAGGGCAAAGCCTGCGGATTCCGTGAGCCCGATGGTTAATCGTGAGCTATTGGTCTTAAGCGACTTTGGAAGATTGAGTGAGTCGTGACATGGCGGCTGGCTAAACAGTGCGGGCTCTGAGACTTCAGCAGCTCCGCGGTGCCCTCTATAGCCAGCCGGTCTAAACTTTCCGCTACAGCTCCGGCACCGGCCACTCAGGGATACCAGATCCAGCCATTTGCTTCTTGTATAGCTCGACGAGTGGTTTAGGCACATCTAGTGGCGCATCTTCGTTGACCATCATTGGTCGCGCCCGGTCCCAAAACGATTCATAGGCAGACTGGAGCTCTTTGACCACCGCCGGATGCTGCTCATACACATTGCTCTCTTCCGCTGGGTCGTTGACGATATCATAGAGCTTATCCGGGCCTACGAGACGCCACTTCTGAGTCCGGACCGCGTATTTCTTGAGGCGAAAAGAATCAGGATTGGTATCCCCTTTACCCCAGCGGCCATCGACTCCCGCTTTGCTCCAGCGACCGCTATGGAAAAATAGCTGCCTATCAGGCCACTCGATCGCTGCTCCCTTTATCACAGGGGCCAGACTGCGCCCCTCTAGCTCCATGCCAGATATTTCCGCCCCGGCGATATCGGCGAGCGTCGGAAAGATGTCGATATGTCTGGCGAGGTGTCCGGCATCGCGACCGGCCTCTGCCACACCAGGCCAGCGAACAAATAGGGGCACGCGCGAACCTCCTTCGTTCAGCGAGCCCTTGCCGCCTGTCATTCCCGCATTCCAGATAGCTGACCCCAAAGCACTGCCATTGTCAGTGGAGTAAATGAAGATGGTATCATCGGCCAAGCCCCATTCGTCGAGCTTCTCCATGATCAGACCCACGTTGTCATCGATATTCGTGATCATGCCAAAAAATGCTGGAAGATGCATTCCGCGCTTACCGGTTCCCGCCTTATCTCGATACATCTCTTTATACTGATCCGGAGCGATGAATGGACTGTGCGGCGCATTCGTCGGAATGTAGGCAAAGAATGGCTTATCTTTCTGATCTCGCATCCAGCTGAGCGCCTGCTGCACAAACACATCCGTGCAAAAACCAGTTGTTTTCACCAGCTGACCATTATGCAAGATCGTCGGCCCAAAGTAACTGGTGCCCGGAGCGTCGCCTTGGGCACCTGGGAAACTCTGCCCAATACCCCCGGCTCCATGAACGAATACCTCATCAAAACCCCGGTTATCGGGCTGATATTCGGCCTGTTCGCCTAGATGCCATTTGCCAAAAATACCCGTCGAGTAGCCGGCCCGCTGCAGCACTTCCGCCACAGTAGTGAGCTCAGGATTCATCCGCTCCCGCTCTAGAATCGTGTGCGTTACTCCGGCTTCGAAAGGGTTTACCCCCGACATCAGTGCGAGTCGGTGCACAGGTAGGACTCACGTGGTAGTTGGTGAACCGCGTGCTTTGCGCATGCATCTTATCCAGATGAGGCGTCTGCAAAAATGGATGGCCATGACAGCCGAAGTCGCCGTAACCCTGGTCATCCGTCATCATAAAGATGATGTTCGGTTTTTTTGAGTTATCCGCCCAAAGAGAAGTGGCAAAACTGCCCATAAGAACGCCGATAATAAGCAAAAAACTCTTCATTAGGATCCGATCTTAGCTGAATCTACGAAGTTGGAACGGGACGTCATTACGCCGGGAACGCTATATTATCGTCCACAACACGAAACGAGGTCAGGCGAAATCTTGCCACAGCCTAAAGAGTGGTGTCGGGCACTCCGGAGTTCATGGCCTGTATCGCGATTTTGTTCCTCATCATTACTGAGAGCGTTTGTCAGCGGTCCTCTAGAGCAAGGGCTCATTTGACCGCCAACCCAGAATACTGTAAGCGATTATGTATGGGCTCTTATGCAATAGGTCTCGATTATGGGACGAACTCCTGTAGGTCTCTTCTCATCAACCTCGAGACTGGGGTTGAGCTGGGTTCAGAGGTTTTTCCTTACCCCTCGGGCACGCAGGGGATCCTAACCTGTCCTGATGATCCGCAGGTAGCGAGGCAGTCTCCCGCTGATTACCTGGCGGGCATGGAGAAAATTGTTCGCGGGGCACTCGAGCAAGGGGCCGCATCGGACCCCAAGTTCTCTCCTGCAGATGTCGTGGGTATTGGCATCGATACCACAGGGAGCACAATTATTCCCATCGACGAGGAGGGACAACCATTGGCTTTCAACGAAAGCTTTCACGATAACCTCAATGCAAAAGTATGGCTTTGGAAAGACCATACAGCTACCGCTGAGGCAGAGGAAATAACCTCCCTGGCAGCGGACAAACGCCCCGAATACCTAAAGAAATGCGGCGGGACATACTCCAGTGAGTGGTTTTGGAGCAAGATCTTGCGCTGCTTACGCCATGACCCCGCCGTTTTCGACGCAGCTCATACTTGGGTGGAACATTGCGATTGGTTGCCAGCTGTCCTATGTGGTCAGGATACCCCAGCAGATTGGAAGCGGAGCATTTGCGCTGCCGGGCACAAAGCGCTTTATCACAAAGACTGGGGAGGCCTGCCTGACGAGGAATTTCTGACAGCCCTAGATCCAAAATTGGCCAGCCTGCGCAGTCGCCTCTACGAGAGTGCACAGACGGCAGAAAGACCTGTTGGAACGCTGTGCCCAGCTTGGGCAGAGAAGCTAGGGCTGCCAGCAGGAATAGCGGTAGCCGGAGGACTTTTCGATGCGCACTCTGGCGCTGTTGGTTGCGCCGTGCAGCCAGGCACCCTCATTAAGATTATGGGCACCTCCACCTGCGACATCACCGTGGCCGCAAAAGAGTCGGCGGCGGAGGTGCCGGGTGTCTGTGGGCTCGTTCCTGGCTCCGTGCTGCCAGATGCCATCGGCATAGAGGCAGGGCAGTCTGCTGTAGGGGATCTGTTTTTATGGTTTGTGAACCACCTCGTGCCCGATAGCTATGGAGCTTCTTTAGGAGAGAAATTCCTCGAGATGGAGCGGCGCATGAAGGATCTGAAACCCGGAGCGACTGGATTGTTGGCTCTGGACTGGAATAACGGGAACCGTTCTATTCTAACGGACGGGCAGCTAAGCGGGCTCATGCTGGGGCAAACGTTACACACAGAAGCTCACGAAATTTATCGAGCTCTTATCGAGGCAACTGCTTTTGGAGCACTCGTCATTATCCGGCGTCTCGAGGCAAACGGTGTGCCGGTGGAGAAAGTCGTTGCAACAGGGGGGCTCTCATTAAAGAACGCGACACTCATGCAGATTTATAGCGATGTGCTGAATCGCCCCATGCAGGTAGCCGCTGGAGAACAAACTTGTGCCATGGGAGCAGCGATTTTTGGGGCGGTGGCTTCCGGTAAATATGATGTAGCAACGTTGC
The DNA here is from genome assembly GCA_020630835.1 of Verrucomicrobiota bacterium. Lineage (GTDB taxonomy): Bacteria > Verrucomicrobiota > Verrucomicrobiia > Verrucomicrobiales > DEV007 > Arctic95D-9. The sequence goes on along the minus strand of JAHDIL010000004.1, from coordinate 12,377 downwards.
AGCAGACTTGCTGTCGCTTTTTGGAGAAGACTTACCAGCCGATCTCTGAGAATGTCGCAGCTTATTCGGAGCTATTTGCCCTCTACGAGCAGCTGCACGACAGCTTTGGGAGAGCAGATACTGAGCCGATGAGCCTGTTTCCGATTATGAAGGAGCTCATTGCTTTGCGAGATCGGCAGAGGTAGCGGTTTCGTGCTGTCAATTCCGCTAGAGAGAGCTAAGGGGGCGCTGTCAGCATGAATTTGTAACCGCGACCGCAAGGTCGTGGATTGAGGAAAAAGGCAGCCTGTGTTTTATCAGTGGACTGGCTTTGTTCCACGCGTTTATGCGCGCTGCAACAGGGAGTGAGCTGGCGTTAAAGCAAGATTTGTAGCCGGCGAGCTTAGGGGCGTGGGTGGATAAAAGCGCGCCTGCATTTTATCACTTGCCAAGTCTTGTTTGGGATCGTTTCCTTACTTCCACCTTTTGTTCCTCATGAAACTCACACTCCTTTCCGCAACGATCTCTCCTCTCGAATCAGGTGATCTTTTTATAGCCATAGCCGTAGGTTTTGGCGTAGCTGCTCTTGTTTGGCTTTTTCTTTGGTTGCTGCAGCGGCGGGACGGAGAATCAGAGGCCGAAGAAAGTCCCGAATCCGCGGATGGTGCTCCTTCGGTGGTGAGTGAAACGCCGTCGATAGCAGAGAAGAAGGAGAGTCTCGACCTGATCTCGGGATCGGGTCCCAAGACGGGCGAAGTTGATCGTTCGGCAATGCCGCTAGCAGAGGGGGTCAGTGCCTCTGATATCCCCGACGACTTCGACACGGCGACTGCGGACGAGGCGGCTGAGCTCTTCGCGCCGGAAATTGCCTCTGGTGAGGCCCGTCAGGATAATGTTTATGGCATTGTTTACAGTTCCCAGCCAACGGAGGTGGATGATCTCAAGCAGATCAAGGGAATCGCAAACGTCCTAGAAGGAAAGCTGCACGCCATCGGCGTTTATCGCTTTAAGCAAGTCGCGGTTTGGACAGATGATGCCTGCAAAGAATTCTCAAAGATGCTGACTTTCAAAAACCGGATTTATCGGGACAACTGGATTGCCCAAGCCAAAGATTTTCACGAGAAAAAATACGGCGAGCGCATCGATTTCTAAAATCAACTCATAAGAATCCACAACCTGTCCCGCGTGGCAGGTTGCTACTCCTTGGCTTATCCCACCAACGGCTCGGGGTGCCGTTGGTGCCCTGTTTTCTTGCCGCTAGCTAAGGAGTTAGTTGAGCGGAGGGCTCACAGACGTGCCAGTTGGTGAAGCGCGGAACACCTCATCGAAGTAAACATCTGATGGTGGAGCGGGGAGGGCGCTTTTCTCCTCTCGAGCGATTTCGAGATCTTCGGCCTGAAGTTCATCGTTCCACCAATAGCTGGTAGCTGAATCTTCGCGGCCATATTTCCCAAGAACGTGTTCGGGTGTGCCGAAGCGGTTCCAATACAGGAGGCGCGTGTTGGATGAGTGCCAAAGCAGAATGTAAGGGGTCGCTGCCACAAGGTATTCATCGATTTTACGTATCGCCTGATTCCGCGCGGTGATGTCGAACTCGGTGCGAGTAGCTTCGATCAGGGCGTCGACTTCTTCGCTAGCGAATCCTGTGATGTTGACGCTACCCGAGACGTCGATGGAGTCAGAGTGCCACATCGTTTCAGGGTCTTTTCGGGTGGAGCCTCCCCAAGAAGCCCATGTCATGTCAAAATCGAAGTTGTCCATGCGTTTGATCCATGAGGACCAGTCTCGTTGCTCGATTTCTAGGTCGATCCCAACGGATTCTAGAGCTTCCTGAAAGATGAGTAGAAATTTATTCGATGATGGGCTGCGGGAGAGGAATTTAATCTGAAGCGGCGTTCCGTCTTTCTCCAGCTTGCCGGTAGCAGGATTGGCTTTCCACCCCGCGTCGTCGAGGAGGGCTTTCGCTTTCTCCGGGTCGAAGTCTACTAGGTCATGAGGGCGCGGAGTTTCGGGCGACCATATGTCAGGGAAATAGCTGCCAGTCAGATCATACTGACTGAACATCAGCGTCTTATTCATGCGCTCGCGATCTAATAGGTGAGCGAGGGCAAGCCTCACGCGGCTGTCGTCAAAAGGAGCTTTGCGCAGGTTCATCGCGAAACCTTGGAAACCAACCGGCAGATAGTTGTGCACTCGCTGTTTAATAATCCAGTTTTTATCAAAGCGTTCACCTGAGGTTTCCCGCATCCAGCGGCTGGAGGTATAAACTGGGAACTGATCGAATTCGCCTTTCTTAAAGGCCTCGTAAGCGACTTCCCGCGTGGGGTAAAAGCGATATTCTATAGTATCAAAATTGCCTAAGCCTTCGTTGATAGGCGAATCCGCATTCCAGTAGTCATGGCGCTTCACCAGTCTGAGAGAGGAGGGTTCTTTGACCTCGCCAAGTTTATAGGGGCCTGATACCACCGGAAGTTCGAAGTTGATGTCATTAAAGCTCTCTTGTTCAGCCCACCAGTGCTTCGGCAGGATCGGGAAGGTTCCGCAAGCAATAAGGTTCTTCCAGTGAACGAGGGCCGTGGTGAATCGAACCGTTTTTTCGTCGATCTTCTCAACTTTTTCGATGTGCTTAAGATACATTTTCAGCGCCCCAGTGATGTGGTCTGGGTTGTTGATCGCCTCCAGGGTATACACGACATCGTCAGCGGTTACCGGAGCGCCGTCACTCCAGGTAGCCCGCGGGTTGATATGGAAGGTGAATGATTTTTTGTCCTCTGAGACCTCCCAGCGCTCTGCCAAGCCCGGGACCTCCTCAAGAGTAATCGGGTCCGAGCCTAGTAGGGTTTCAAACATGCTGCTAAAGATGGCGGACGACACAACGTTATTATCGAGCACGTAGTTAAAACTCTTTGGGAACTGTCCCCCGTATAGCCGGAAAATCCCTCCCGGTTCGGTGAAATCACCCGCCAAGGGCGATGGCTGAGGACTCCAATCAGGTCGCGGGTAGCTATCTTGAGCGGCCACAAAGGGACTCCCTATGGCACTGACCAAAGAGGCCAGAGCGAGGACGGAGGAGGATAGGTCGCGGTGTCGTTTTATCATTTCTTACTAGCGAAGGGCTCCTAGGCCATAGGAATCGTCCTGAAAAGGAGTTCCTGGTGCCAGAGAGCATAAGGGAAAGCGGCAGTCGGGCAAAGAGTGTTTCAAAAATGCCGAGAGTTGAGCCCTGGGCGTCTCTTTTTTTACAAAACCGCAAATCTGAGAAAATCACTAAAAGCCTGCTGAATCAACGTTTGACATAGTTTCTGAAGCATCTATAGTCCGCCTCCCTGCGCCCGACCACTCAACTTTGTCGGTTCCCTTTTCACAAAGGTAACGCTAGGTGCGGGTAAGTGAAAAACAATGAAAACATTCTCTGCTAAATCAGAAGAAATCGATCGCCAATGGTTCGTGATCGATGCCGAGGGCAAGGTGCTCGGTGAAGTCGCGGTGGCGGCTGCTAACCTCTTGCGCGGTAAGGGTAAGCCTCTCTTTACTCCCCACGTAGATTGTGGTGACTTCGTTGTCGTCATCAATGCGGATAAGGTCCGGTTGACTGGCAACAAGGAAACGCAGAAAGTTTACACGTCACACTCCGGTTACGTGGGTGGTCAGAAGCGTGAGACAGTAGAAAAGCTGCGTCAGCGCCGCCCTGAGCTCATTGTGGAGCGCGCTGTGAAGGGAATGATTCCTCACAACCGTCTGGGCAGCCAGATTTTCAAAAAGCTGAAAGTTTATTCTGGTGAGGAGCACCCGCACGACGCCCAGCAGGTGCAGAGCTACAATCTCTAATTTTTTCTGTTTTTTCTATGAGCGAATCTATTTCAGCAACCGGTCGTCGAAAAGAGGCGACAGCTCGCGTAACTCTCGTTCCCGGCTCCGGTAAGGTCACGATCAATAAGCGCGCTTTCGAGGACTATTTCGGCACTCTTAGCCAGCAAAACCAAGTCCTTTACCCATTTCAAATCGCTAATGCGATGAATGAGTATGACGTCAGCATCTACACTAAGGGTGGGGGTGTCACCGGCCAGATCGAGGCGATCCAGCTCGGTATCTCTCGTGCTCTCTTGCAGACCAATGAGGAACTTCGCGAAGATCTTCGCGGCGCAGACCTCTTGACCCGCGACGCTCGGGAGAAGGAGCGCAAGAAGGCAGGTCAGCCCGGCGCGCGCAAGCGTTTCCAATTCTCCAAGCGTTAATCTGCTTGCCCAAAAGTTTGTTTTTCAGAATGACCCGATTCAGGTATTCCTGGATCGGGTTTTTCGTTTTCGGGCATCGTCTCCTCGGCGAGCTGCTGCCCAAGTTCTCCAGTTTAGCTGCGGACGAGGGAGGCGTTTTAAGGCTAGAATAGGCTTTGAGACGGCCTACGAGCGTCTCGCGGAGCGGCATGCATAGGAAAAAAGCGTAGTGGTATAGGATGATCAAAGATTGATGATTTTCATATTTACTGTATCATCTATACATGTTTCCTATTTGGCGTGCCATTCCCTTAGTTGTTTGCTGCACTTTTCTACTTACTTTGGTGGGCTGTATGTTTTCGGGGGTTCGTCCCGGTGGTCGCTCTGAGAAGATCACGATGGAGGTGACAGGCTACTGCGATTGCCAGAAATGCTGTGGGTGGCGACGGAATCTCTTTCTTCAACCCGTTTATGCTTATGGCCCCATGAAGGGGCAGCGCAAAAAGGTTGGCATTACGGCATCGGGAACGAAGGCTAAGCTGGGAACGATTGCCGCCGATACTACGCGATTCCCATTTGGGACGCGGATTTTCGTGCCAGGATATGGATGGGGGACGGTGGAAGATCGAGGTGGGGCCATCAAGGGGAACAAGCTGGACCTCTTCTTCAAATCACATCAAGACGCTCTCAACTGGGGGCGGCGAACGATTGTTGTTGAGGTGTATCGCTGACTTTTCTCGGCAAATTTCGTGGGAAAGCGGAGTATATATCGTTAATGCAACGAATCGCTCCAATTATCCTGTTTTGTCTGACATCTTCTGTAGTCTTCCTCGCTAGTATCTGGGCAGATGACAACATGCCTGCGGCACAGCGTTTTGCCTTTTCTGCGAAAAATCCAGATCTATACTTAGACCTTTTTGAGCCTAGCATGCCTGCTAAGAGCTCCCCCGCGGTCCTATGCCTTCATGGAGGTGGTTGGATGAAGGGCTCCCCCGAAAGTATTCACAAGACGGCAGCCGAGTTCGCGGTTCGTGGCTATATAGCAGTTGCTTCGTCTTACCGATTGACTGACACGGCTACTTTCCCGGCGCAACTGGAAGATGTCGTCGATGCGCTGCGGTGGATGAAATCTAAGGAAGGCGTTGCTGCTGGCATCGATCCTGATCGTGTCTTTGTCATGGGTTCTTCGGCGGGAGGGCATCTCGCTGTCCTCGTCGGAGTGCACGATGATGTTCCGAGGGAGTTGCGCCCTGTTGCCTCTTTTGGGATCGGAGCTCAAACAGATTTCACTGCGCCCCACGTTGTTTCAGCCGCTTATACCGAACGTGCGCGCTTTTATCTGCCGTTCGTTGGCAGTGGGTATAGGGAGAACCCTCAAGGCTATCTTGCAGCCTCGCCGCTGCATCATCTCGATGCTGGCGATAGCCCCGTTGGCTTTCTGACTGGTGAGCTTGACCAAAAAACGACGCATGCGATTCGGTTTCGAAAGGAAGCTTTTCGCCTAGGAGTTCCGACTACCTTTTCAACTATAAAGGGCGCGCCGCATGCCCTGCTCAATAAGGAAACATTCCGAAAAGAGGCGGTTGATCGCATCGTGGATTTTTTTGACAGGAGCATCGTTGGCGGCGGACGCCTAGCGATCGAATGGAAAGGGGCTCAGTCCATTCTCGATCCGGTAGACACGGATTGGCTGCGCCTAGGTGGTGACTATAACGGTTGCGAAGGGGCACAGTGGTTAGAGGGAGAAGGCGAGCAAGGTCCCACGCTGATTTTCGCCGCGCATCATGACAATCTAGCGTTTAGCTGGCGCGAGGAAACGGGCCTTTTGCTTTTGGCAGAGGACACGCCAGAGGCGAGCACGTGGCGTCCAGCAGGCAGCGGGAGTTTTTTCGTTTTGGAACAGCAGACGCGTCAACTTGCTCAGTATGACCGCCAGGGAAATCGAGAAGAAACGCTCTTAAGCGGCTGGGATGGGCGACAGTTTAATCGTCCAAACGATCTAGTGATCAGACCGGGAAAAAGGGGGCTGCAAATGTGGATGACGGATCCACAATATTCCTTCCGCACACGTCCGCTGGAGCGCCCTGAGTATGACGGTCAGTATGTATTTCGGATAAATCGAGATGAGACGGGCTCGGAAAGCGAACGCAAGCTCTCGGTAGAGCCATTCATCCGTGATTTAGAGACGCCAAACGGGATCGCCTTTGATTCGACGGGGGAGACCCTTTATGTTGGTGATTCGGGGACGAAAAAGATTTTTGCTTACAGCCTTTCTCAGGAGGGCGCGATCAGGGAGAAGTGGCTTTTCGCCCAAGGTTTCCAGGCTCTTGACGGTTTGGCCGTGGATCCGCACGGGCGCGTGTGGGTCGGCGCGCGCGATGCTGCTATCATCTTCGATGCGAAAGGCGAAAAACTTGGGCAGCTGATTTTGCCTGAGATGGTGAGTTCAATAGCTTTTTCTCGTGCCGATGAGTCGGGGGAGAGGTGGGTCGCTGTGACCACCAAAAAAGCAGCTCACGTAGCTCGGTTTCGCTTTTAAGGGAGCCTGCCATGCGGCACGCTGCTGTCGCGCGTTGTTTCACCGATGAAATACCTAAGGGAGTGACTTTTGCCTCTTGAGGGCGCGTCTAAAAGACTCGCAGGAGCGGGGGTGAATGTGAGAGCGAGGCCGAAGACGGACTCGCTAGTGGCATTGCCTGATAATAGGCGTTACAGTCCCGTCTCTCTGAGACGTCGCAATGAACCCCCGAACGAACGATCCTCTTCTAAATGCTCTCGACTTTTTTGGGCAGCTGTATGGCACTACCGTCAATCCGGCGTCGGCAGTTGACGGGTTACCTCTTGAAAATGGAAAACTGACGCCAGAGCTCTTCTCCCGAGCCGCAGGAAGAGCTGGACTCGAGGCCAAACTAGTCAAGCGCACCTTTCGTCAGCTGAACGATGTTTTGCTCCCGGCTATCCTGCTCACGAAAAGCGGAGCGCCGTGTGTGATGGTTTCCCGAGAGGGAAAGGACTGTGAGGTATTGGTCCTCGATGGATCGGGGCGCACGGAGAAGGTTGAGAGATCTGCCGTCGCTAGAGACTACTCCGGATATGTGATTCTCGTAAAGCTCGCGTTCGATTTCGAGAAACGCGCCGACTTCTCAGATCAGGACGAGCGCCGATCGCAGAACTGGTTCTGGGGCACGCTCTGGCGGTTTCGCTCGCTCTATGCGAAAGTCGCTTTCGCAACGATTTTCATCAACATTTTCGCCGTGACCTCATCGGTTTTCGTCATGACTGTCTATGACAGGGTGATTCCTAACAAGGCGATGGAGACGCTCTACGTGCTCGCCATAGGGGCAGCCATTGCTTACAGCTGCGATTTTTTGATTAAGATGCTCCGCACTTTTTTCCTGGATCGGGCGGGACACCGTGCTGATCTCATTATGAGTGGGTATCTTTATGAGAATATCATGGGGATGAAATACGCCTCGCGCCCGGCCAGCGCCGGCGCTTTAGGTGCTCAGGCCCGCTCTTATGAGGGGCTGCGCGAGTTCTTTGCAAGTGCCACGATCACGACGCTCGTCGATCTTCCTTTCGTCTTTGTCTTCGCCGCGGTGGTCTACAAACTTGGCGGGATTGTCGCGCTTCCCATGCTCGTGGGGATGGTGATCGCCTTAGTAGTCGGATTCGTCATGCAATGGCCTATCTACAATGCTGCGAAGAAGGGCTATCAGGCTGGTAATCAGCGACAGGCACAGAATGTTGAGACGATCAATGCGCTAGAAACCATTAAAACCGTGGGAGCTGAGTCGACTCTCGCCAAAAAAATGCAAGCTGCCGTCTATGAGTCAGCGAGGGCAGATTCCCGATCTAAGATGCTCTCTCAGGGAACGGTCAATTTCACTGCCTTCATGACGCATATGGTTTCCATCGCCGTAGTCATCGTTGCCGTGTTTCAGGTGAACGAGGGGAACATGAGCATGGGTGCGATGATCGCCTGTGTTCTACTGGCAGGGCGCGGCATGGCTCCGGTCGGGCAGTTTGCCAACCTCCTCGTCCGGCTGCAGCAGAGCCGCCTTTCGCTAAAAGGTCTGCAGGACCTCATGAAAAAGCCGGTCGACCGCGCCCGTGATAGTCTTGGTCTGGATCTCGGGGTATTCACGCCATCGATCAAGGTCGATAAAGCCTGCTTTTCGTTTCCGCTTTCAGAGGATCAGAATCTCGATGTGCTGCAGGAAGTGAGCCTTGAGGTTCAGGGCGGTGACCGTGTCGGTATACTAGGAAAAATCGGCTCTGGCAAGAGCACGCTGATCCGGATGATGTTGGGGCTCTACGAACCAAATTCAGGTTCGGTCGAGATTAGTGGGGTGGATATCCGGCAGCTTAATCCCTCACAATATCGACGAAAGATCGGTTATGTTTCTCAGGACGCAGGACTTATGTATGGCACGCTGCGCTATAATCTCACCTTAGGTGCCCCCTGGGTGGGGGAAGAGGGTGTATGGCTGGCGATTCAACGCGCAGGGCTTGAGGAGCTAGTGCAGGCCCACCCTGCCGGGATTGACATCCCTATTTCAGAGGGCGGGGCTTCACTCTCCGGCGGGCAGCGGCAGCTCGTCGCGCTCGCTAGGGCGCTTATCGAGGAGCCTGACATCCTTATTTTTGATGAGCCAACCAGCGCCATGGACCCTGGGTCCGAGCGTATGTTCCGCGAGCGAGTCGCCGCTTATTTAGCAGAGGATGCGAGCCGTATCCTGATCATGGCGACTCATAAGTCTACGATGCTGGATCTAGTCGATCGACTAGTGGTCATCGATGGTGGCAAAAAGATCAACGATGGGCCGAAAAATAAGGTCCTCAGGAAGCCGCCCCCAGAGGAGATAGGACGCTCTGGCAGCTCAGAATTGGCCTCCCAATCTGATGGGGAACCACTCCCGGTAGACCAAAAAAAGCTCGTTCCAAAGACAACGGCGCCCGAGACGAAACTTTCTAATGCCTAACCTGATGAGTAAGTCCATTCACCCTGATGATATTTCCTATGTTCGGAATGCGACGGCGGCAATCCGTAACGAAAAGATCCGTGGGGCATCGCTCCTGCTTTTTAGTGTTATTTTCTCGCTGGCAGCGCTTGTTTATTGGTCGTCCGTTTCTGAAATTGATGAGGTAACAAAAGGCACGGGTAAGGTTATCCCATCATCTTCTGTCCAGACCGTCCAAAATTTAGAGGGAGGTATAGTCGCTGATATACTCATAAGTGAGGGCGATTTTGTGAAAGCCGGCGACGTTCTGGTGCGGATCGATGATACGCAACGCAACTCCATTTTTATGGAGAACCTTTCAAAGGCGCAAGCCTATGAGGCGCTGCTAGCTCGCTTGCTAGCAGAGGGGCGAGCTACCCCAGAAATTGAGTTTCCCAAGGACATTGCCGAAGCACGCCCCGAACTCGTGGCACGTGAGCGAGCTCTGTTCGCCAAACGTGCTCGCGAGCGTGATACCCAGCGCCAACTGTTCGAAGAAAGTCTGGCCTTAGCACAAGAGGAGCTGGCTCTGACCATTCCCGCTGTGAAGCGGAACGTGGTGCCTAAGGTCGACATGCTGAGGCTGGAGCGAGAAGTGAACGATATCGAGGGGCAGCTGTATTCCCTGACAGGTGGCTTCGAGCAGGAATCAATGGAGGAATATAACACCGTAAAAGCCGAGCTAGAGGCCTTGCGGCAAGCGATGTCTGCTCGTCAGGATTCAGTGGATCGGACTCTTGTGCGCTCACCGGTAGACGGCACAGTGAATAAGGTCTACGTATCCACTGTAGGAGGCGTCATTCAGGGAGGAGAGCCGATTGTTGACATCGTGCCGAAGGATGATGCCCTACTCGTAGAGGCAAAGATTCGCCCCTCTGATATTGCATTCCTCCATGCGGGACAGAAGGCTACCGTCAAGTTCACCGCTTACGACTTCGCTATTTATGGCGGGCTTGAGGGGGAGGTCGTGCACATCAGTGCTGACACGATCATGGACGAGATCGATCAGCAACACTACTATATGATCAAAGTGAGGAATGAAGATGGCCGCCTCATCAAGGCCGGTGAGGAGTTGCCCATTATCACCGGAATGGTGACAGAGGTGGATGTCCTGACCGGAAGAAGAACCGTCTTAGAGTATCTGACAAAACCCTTCCACCGAATGAGGTTGAACAGTCTCAAAGAGCGCTAGAGAAGCGCTCTTCCCTTAAAGGCTCTTTTTAGTTTTCTCCAGAGTCTCTTTAGCCTTTTCTAGGTCGCGTAGGCGTTCCGCTACCATAAATTTGAGCTGGGTGTCATCCTCCTCGAACTGTTTGTAGGAGGTCATCCATTCGATGTGTTTACCAAGCAGTTCTTCTATCCCAACAAACAGCGTTTTGCGTGCCTCCTTGATGTGTCGGAGCTCTCTTCGTCCCTCTCGCAATCGATCGCTGACACTGGGGATCTCGAGGATGTTCTTGGGCAGTTTCTCGTTAATCACGGCGTTGTAGGTTTTGACCAGCTCTTCCAGTGTCGGGTCAGGGAAGTCGGCAACCTGGGGATGCACAAGAGCCGCATCAGATCCGAGATTTTTGATGATGTTGGGAAGAATCTGGTGAAAGCGACCCAGTTTCTGCAGGTTTTCGCGCGCATTACCTGCTGTTTGAGCCGACCAGTCACCAGAGGGCTTGCCCTGAGGGTTTGCGAAATCATAGGAAGCAAGCTCCTTGATTGTGCTCGGGGATAATCTCTCCGCTGGAAGCGTCATCTTGGGCCGGCCAGGCATTTCGATCTCCACAACTTTTCCGTCAAAATTGAGCACTTTTGCAACAATTTCACGACCTTCCGTGCTAGTGAGGGTGAAACTTTCGGGAATCGGCCTCGGATTGGCAGTTCTTTGCGTAGGAAAGCTATCTTCAGGGATGACTGCGTCATCAGGTTGTGAGCTGGCGAAACCGATCTGGTCTAAGCGCAGATGGGCATTGTTCCGAATCGTGAAGGCTAGGGAAACGAGTTTCGTCCAGTCAGCACCTTTCGTTTCCGAGAATTCGGTAAGCGGTATAGCAATGAGCTGCCAGTCGCCAAAGGAGGTAAGGCGTATCTCACGCGAAAGCTTGTGATACTCGTCCGCCTTAAACAGAACGGTCATATTGAGGCGCTCCGTAGCATTGCTGTCTGCCGCTGCTAGCCAAAAGCACAGCCAATCGTCTTTCGAAGGGGGGCGTTTGAGTGCCTGGGGCAGAGAGGTCAGCTGCCCCTCCTTGCCGGCTCTAATGGTTAGGGCTCCTCCCGTTGGATTCGGGTAGTCACCAGCTGACGCTTTAACCTCCGATTCATCCACAGGACCGGTGCCAGCAGAGGTGATCGGTTTGAATATTGTTGAGGCTTTCCAAGAGCTCCCCAAGCCACCCGCGTCGAAAGTGAAGAGCACCTCAGCAGCCAACAATGAGCCTGCAGAAAGAGGCAAAATCAAAGTCGTGGTGGTAAGGAAAAAGAAGCTTTTCGCAGATTTGAAACTTTTCATCTTGCAAATAGTCAGGAAATGTTGAGTATTGTTCTCAAATATGAGTGAAGGAACTTATCTCGTTCTCATTTTTGGGGTTTTGCTGGTAGTCGTCATGATGGTCTACAGCCGCTTTGCCGGCTCTCGACGTCGGGCGTCGGTGCATCATGCACCTGAGCTTAGGGAAGGCGCTTCGCTAGAGCAAGCTTTCAGTTCCGAAACTTGTGAAGCAGAGGAAACAAGTTTCCTCGTAGCTGACAAGTTGGAGAGAGATCAGCTACCAGGCAACGAAATCAGCACGACTGCATACAGCGCCGATCTAGTCGGTAGAGAAGAGAAGTTATCGGAGAACGCAACCGCCGAGGCTAGTTCTTCAGATTCCGAGTATCTTGATGATTTGCAAGATGCCGCCGCTGGTCTCGCCGATCTCATGCGCTCGTCCCCGGCGAGTCAATCCTACACGGCAGATAGCCTCAGCAATTCAGAGCCACAGGAAGTCGAAACTTCACCCGAAGAGGTGGCAATAGCTGCAGAACAAGAGCCATTCGAAGCTGAGGAAACTGATGATTCGAGCGCAGGAGGAGAGCTCGAGGGTGCTCTGGCTCTCGGTGGCGACCAGGGCGAACCAGAATCGACTTCGGCGGTCAGTGTAGACCTTGATTGCGACGCTCCCAGCGTAGGGGTGGATATTGTCGAAGT
>JAHDIL010000003.1:14328-16201 GCA_020630835.1 Verrucomicrobiota bacterium | reverse complement strand
ATCGAAAGGATTTACGATTTTTTTGTTTCGCCCACGAGCCTTCCGCACCTGTTGCTCAGCATATCCACCGAAGGTTTTCAGGCAAACTTTTGATAGAAGCCACTCCGGCTTAATTAGGTCAAAAAGTTCATGACGAAAACGGAGGCTGTCGACGGGTAGGAAACACAACTCTAACAAAGAGGGGTTACTTCTTTCCAGCAAGTAAATGAAACGCCCTAGCTCATAGTAGACTTCATCTGCCATTTCATCCTGAACCTGCTCTTGGCACTGATCGGCAAGGAATTCGGTCTTCGGCTGAACAAAAACACCGCGCAAGTCTATGTCAGAGGCGGGCGTAGCCAGTCCATAGGCATGGCTCCCCGCCACTCCCTCAAACAGTAAATTCCTACGCTTACGCATGTCCTCAATCGTAACCATCTCGCGCACAACCTACTATCCAGCTCTTAGACAGCAATGTCAGAAATTCTCAAATCATTCTCTCTAGAGATCGCAGATGAACCTTATCTGCCGGGAGCAAACCTCTGGCTAGATCCGCATCGCCCTAGACCTTTCGCCTTCGTCTCTCACGCCCATGCGGACCATGCCCGCCCACACGACCGTATTCTGTGCACACCAGAGACAAAGCACCTACTGATTACGCGATACGGATACGCTTCAGAGACACGTCCCTGCACGTTCGTCACCCCTAATTACGGAGATGTCATCTCTCTCGGAGAAGACTACGACGCAGAACTTTTTCCGGCAGGTCATATCACTGGCTCCGCAATGTTGCGCCTAACGAAGCGCTCCAGCGGCAAACGCCTACTGCATACTGGAGACTTCAAAACAAGGCCAACTCTGACATGCCAACCCTATCTCCCTGTAGAGGCTGACATTGTCATCATGGAGACGACTTTCGGACAACCCGCCTTTATCTTTCCTGAGACAGGGTCGGTCATTGCGCAAATGCGAAACTTTATTCACGGCTGTCATCACGACGGACTATTGCCGATCTTACTCGCCTACTCCCTCGGGAAAAGTCAGGAAGTGATCGCTCGTCTAGCGGCAGAAGACGATGACCTGAGATTCTACGGCCACCGCACGGTAACAGCTATGCATACAGCGGTCAGGGATCTCGGCTATAACGAGGTGCTCCCTCCGATAAAGGCTATGCCAAAAAATCTGGCGGAGGCAAAAGACGGCGTGCTATTCCTACCACCATCGGCTGCGCGCAGTCGCAAGGTGCGCAATTTTCGAAACCAATGTCGCTTAGCGATGATCTCTGGATGGGGCATCAATCCCAACGCTAAGTTCCGCTATCAATGCGACGAAGTGTTTCCGCTATCTGATCACGCTGATTTCCGCGAACTTACCGAATTCGTTAAACAGACGAGATGCTCATTCGTTTACACGATTCATGGATCGACAGCAGAATTCTCCCGCTATCTGCGTGATCAGGGTATCGAGTCATGGCCTCTACAGCCGGAGAACCAGATGGAGCTCAGCTTATCAACCCCAAAGTCCCACGAAACTCCAATCGAAAACGAGCCCATCGTTCCTACGGATCCAGATAGGGAAACAAGCTGGGGGCGCTTCGTAGAGTGCTGTCAGAATATGCGTCGGACGATGAGTCGCCTGGAAAAAAAGGATCTCTTAGCCGCTTTTCTACGCATGCTACCGGATGAGGAGTTACCCAAAGCCTGCCAATTCTTGACAGCCCGCCCCTTTCCCTCATCTAGCGGCAAAACAGTAAAAATCGGCGGTGCCGGCGTGCGTCAAGCTCTTCTCAGAGCATCAGGATTCACCTTAGCAAAGTATCGCAAGCTATCTGCCCATCAGGGAGACTCAGGGCGTGTAGCTCATGCAGTGCTAAGTGGATTAACTACCCCACAGG
>JAHDIL010000003.1:6545-14318 GCA_020630835.1 Verrucomicrobiota bacterium | reverse complement strand
CTCCCTATCAGACGTGCAACGGAGCTTCAACACTATCTCTGAAGCCAAAGCAACGAATACAAAGGTGGAAGAAGCCGCGCGTATGATGCTGTGCATGACTCCTGAAGGAGCCCAAATCTACGTTGGCATTCTCTTAGGAGATCTGCGCATAGGTTTAAAGGATGGCTTAGTCGAGGAAGCTATAGCGGTAGCCTTCGCAGCTAAGGCAAAGGAGGTCCGTTCCGCAAATATGCTCACGGGAGATATTGGTCTTACAGCAGAGCTCACCAAAGAAGAGCGCCTAGCCGAGGCACGTCTCACATGGTTCCAACCCGTCCGCTGCATGCTGGCCTCCCCAACAGAAAACGTCGAGACAGCCATCGCCAAGCTTCAGGAGAAGCAGGGTAATACGGAGCTATGGCTGGAGAACAAGTTCGATGGTATTCGCGCTCAATGGCATACGGATACGAAACGGAGCGCACTGTTCAGCAGAGATCTAAAGAACATGAGCGATAGCTTTCCCGAACTGATTGAGCAGACAAGGCGCTGGGAGGATGCTGTCATTCTAGATGGTGAAATCATCGCTTACGCTGATGGAGAAAAGTTGACCTTCTTCGATCTCCAAAAACGGCTGGGCCGGAGATTTCAAGGCGATCTCTTTCTCGGACAAGCCATACCGATACGCTTTATCGTTTTCGACCTTTTGGGGCTAGCTGGAGACAGTCTGATTCACCGCCCTCTAACCGAACGGCGAGAACGACTCGAACAACTTGATCTACCACCAAACTTCGAGCTAGCTCCTGTTCATCGGGCTACGACGGCACGAGAGGTAGATGTTAGATTTCAGGAGGCCAAAAAGGCAGGCGACGAGGGTTTGATTCTCAAATCGCCGTCCAGCCTCTACACATTAGGGCGCCGAGGTCAGCAGTGGGTGAAAGTCAAGCACCTCATGCCGACGCTGGACTGCGTAGTAACGCACGTGGAGCAGGGGCATGGCAAGCGGAGCCACCTACTCTCTGACTACACATTCGCCCTTCGAGATAAAGAATCAGGCGCACTTTCGGTGATCGGAAAAGCCTATACCGGCCTAACCGATGAGGAGTTGGAAGAACTCACCGAATGGTTCGAAGATCACACTCTCGAAAGCTCGCGTCGGAAACGGATCGTTGAGCCTTCAAAAATTATCGAAGTAGCCTTCGACACGATTCGACGTAGTTCCCGGCATCAGTCCGGGATGGCTCTACGCTTTCCACGAATCGTTCGTTTGCGAGACGATAAAACTGTCGACGAAATCGATACCGTCCAATACGCGGAAAGCCTACTTAGTCCGGCAAAAAAGAAAACGGTCTAAAGCCACTCAGTCGAGGGTAATACCTCCGCTGGGCGCCGGCGTCGTTGGCTTCTTAGGTGGTGGCTTCTTGTTTGGGTCCGGCGGAGGCGTTGGCTTACTCGGCAAGCTAGCAGGCCGCCGTATACCAGGGACCTGGGGAGGATGAATCTGCAGGGCAATTTCCTCTCGGCTCGGCCTTACCTCTTGAGCTGCCAAAGCTGTGCGATACACATTCAAAGCCCAGTTCTGCGTGTAGCGCGAATTATACGAGCGTCTCTCAGCACCTAGCTTGGTCATAAACTCATCCTTAGCGGCCTGGTCCGGCGCATCCTTGGGAACGAGGGAAGCAATGGTATTGCCGAATGAACTGAATTCATTATTGCGCGCTTCGATCAACTTAGGCCCAATCACGTTCGCATGCTGTGTGTATACCTGAGGGTCAATATTGGCAAAGTCCCACTCCACACTTTGCCGCTTAGCTTGAGGGCGAGGTTCTATTTTATCTCCTGAGAAGATCTGCCACCCCGCACCTATACGGAAAGACTCGGTGCGATCTCGGGCTGCCAAATAGGTTTCAAAGCTATCTGGAGCCACATAGTAGTAGAAAATGACCGAACGACTGCTGGCCGCTTTGCGACAGATGGCCGTAAACTCTCCCTGTTCACTGAGAAACTGCTCTGACGTCCATCCGCCCTCGGGCCGGGGCTCTACTCCGAAGTTTATCGTATCTGACGTTCCGTTTTGACGAACCCGATAGATGAAATCCCTCGGTCCTTTGTCCTCCTTGAAGTAAGCAAGGATTTTGTCGATATCGTAGCGGAATCTCGAGACGTTCACGGTTGCCTTGCCGTCTGCGTTAACAATACGGTCGATGACGTTTTTCTCCTCTGCAGCCTCGCCTTTCCCATTCGTCCAGGTGAGATTTAATTCCTCCCAAGCTGCCAACTTTTTCCTTCCCGAGCGAGTCAACCGCAAATCTTCCTGGTAAGCCTCCAACCGCTTGTCTCCAACCTGAGCTTTATACACAGGATAAACATAATCACCCAGTTTCCCACTAGAGGCCAAAAAGTCGCTCTGGTTTTTCTCAATGACATCTCGAATACTCAGGCCGTGCGTGTAGGGATCCCCGACGTAGTAGAGCTTGTTGTTTTTACAGAAGAGATAATGGATAGCAGACTCGGGATCCGATTTCCTCGGGTTAGGCATCTTAATCTCGCGGGCTGCCACAGGCGCCACTTCTGGCGTCTGCGCAAGAATGGCAGCAAGCTCTCGGTTCTTTTGATCTGCCTCAGAGACGCGATTGGAAGCTGTCTCATTATCGGATTCGAGAGAGACTAGTGTTTTGTTCAGTTCATCTAGATCAGAGCGCTTCTCTATAAGCTCTTTGTTCTCACTTTCGAGCTCCGCAATCTCCTGATCAATCTCTAACACTTGCTCTGGGGTCTTGATATTTTCGGTGAAGTTATCTTCCGTTTGTTTAAGCTTATCGAGATTTTTTTTAGCCTCGTCCTCGCTCTTTCGCATTTCTTCCAGTTGCTCTTCTGAGACCTCAGGAAGGTCCTCTAGCACTTTGACCACCGAGTTTGTGATATTAAGACTGAGAACAATAAGGATAAGCAACAAGATACCAACGACATTCGTCAGCGCATCCATGAGCGAATCCATGCTTCGCTCTTCTTCGGCTCGTCGTCTTCTGGCCATACTTTTAAAGGGGGATATTTTCCTAGTTACAGAACTAGAATCAAGGTTCTAGAAATTTCGCAAAAACAGATAGATCAACTTTCCCGTCACTCGGTAGGGGAAGCTTACCTGGCACTATCTCTGTCCCATTCTGCTGGTTAAAGAGTGTGACGACGCGAGTCGCTTGGTTCAATGTATTGACAACCTGATCGCTCCCTCTGACAAGAAAGATAAGTCGATTATATGGCTGAGCGGCAATCTCGCGGAGAAAGGCTATGAATTCCTCACTCTGATTGAGCATAGCTACCGTAATCATTTCAGGTTCTGCCGAAACACTGCGGTGAATGTAGATACCGGCAGAGGAAAGCTCGACAAAAAAGGGCTTCGTATTGGTGCTGGACCCGGTAGGACGCACCTGCAATTTTGCGGCTTCAGGCGGGAGCTTTCGACGAGCGATTTCTTCTTCCTTCTCCTTTATTTCCGCCGCTAGAGTCTCTTCGTCTTTAGCTAGTTTCTGCTTCGCCCGCTGGGCGAGATTGATGCGTGCCACAAGTTCTTCTCTCGTCTTCTCAACGTCAGAGGTTTCCAGAAGCTCCTTGAGCTGGGCAAGCTTCTTTTGCTTGTCCACTTGCGACTGATTTTCAAGAATCAGATTATCAAACCGCTCACGCGCCTCTGCAGCCTGTTTCTGAGCTTCTTCTCGCTTTTTCTGCAATTCTACATACTCCCGCGAACGCTCGACCTCCTCCGGAGTTTTCCCATCCGCCTGCTGCATGGCCACCATATTGACCACAACAATGATCAACGTCAGGCATCCGATGATGCAGACAAGGATACTGAGGAAAGGGAAAAGGTTGACGGATTCTCCGTCACTACCACCACGTCGCGCCATATCAAAGAATGTTGGAACTCACAGGAGACAAAGCTACAAACGGCAACGCATTATCTTCCGAAAAGGCCCTTTTTCTTCACCACGACTTGCTTGCCATTGAGATCACCAAGCACCTCGTTGAGGTTGACAATACCCTCAGAGAGAGCTCGCATCTGACGATCTACCGCAGTGACCGACTCACGACGTAGGCGATCGAGTGTATCGAAAAATTCGTCATCGAGCCGCTGCTCATATTTCTCTGCCCGTTCATCGATAGCTTGCATCTGCTTATCGACAGTTTTGGCCACCTTTTCATACTGCTCGGTATGATTGGTGAGGTTAAGCGACATATCTTTTTGCGCCGCCTCAAAGCGCTGCATGATTTCGCTTTGATTTTCAGAGATGGCTTCGCCAATTGCCTTCATCAGTCCGGCATCGGAGTTTCCGCCAAAGTTGGAGGCAGCTCCACCGTCATCGAGACGTTTCAAGAGGTTGTCCACGCAATATGCATCCACACTGATGACCACGTCATCTTCCCGGCCCTGCAGGGATGCCGCCGGGAAGCTAAGAATAATGCTAAACACAAGCGCCACCAGTGTCGTGTCGAACGCCTGCCCCATGGAGCCAAGAACCTCCTGAAGAGGGCCTTTGATAGCATCCATGTCGGAACCGCCATCCAAAACCGCGCCGAAACCACCGATGGCGGCCCCGATACCGAGAACCGTCCCGATGAATCCCATGATCGGAATAGCCCAGAGAAAAACCTTCACTACTGAGTAGCTGCCGGCAACCTTTGCCGCATCCACCTCAGATGACGTCGTAATCATCTGCGCAACTTCTGGGTTATTCTGGCGAATGTAGAAAAATTCAAGCGCTTTGCGCAGACGATTAATCAGGTAGGTGTTGCGAAGGTTCTTCGGAAAAGTGAGAAGATTCTTGTAAAACTCGCCCAAATTCTGCAGGTCGATTTCCTTGCCAATTGTATCCGGTAACGCCACGAGAAGCATAGCCCTCTCTTGACGCAGAATATTGAGGAATTTCATCACCAGGATAGCGAGACACCAGAACATGAGGAAGAAGGTGACGACTTGCGACCACCCCCGCTGGAGGAGTAGCTGATAAATGTAGCCGGTAGCCCCTACTGACTCAGCATCCTGCGCCGGAGCAAACCCCACCCAAACGATTAGCAATAGTAGTCCGGCTACCCCCATCCCGATACCCCCAGCAATCCAGATGTTTACGTGAGAGGGGTGCTTGCCTTTGATCGGCTGAAAGTCGATGCGGTCTTTCTTCGGCGAATTTTGGGTCGCGGAGTCCGTAGACTCCGCAGCAGCTTTATCCCCGGCCGCATCCGGCTCCGGCGGCTTACCGAAATCCTCAGGGATCTGGATCTTAGAAGAGCACATAGGACACTTCACGGTCTTACCTGCCAACTCTGGCGTTCCTTGAAGCGTAGCGTTACAGGAAGGGCACTGAAAATTCATGAGATATGGTTGAGAGTTCTAGATTCGTCTTATCACGGGGTCACACAGACCGCGCGGGGCATTTCTATACCAGAAAAAGCGAGAAGGTTGAAAGATTTTTCAATTTCTTTACAGCAAAAAACTTCCCAGTGTGACGTATCTTACGCAATTTGTGCATTTGCTTTTACTCCGTTCCGCCTGAATCGTTCCCATGCGCCTCTAAAGAGAATGAATGCCATTCAAAAGGACAAGTCAGCTCAGTCTCCAGCTACCTCGCTGCTGCGGATAATGGCGATTTGCTGTGGTATAGCAGGCGCCTCCTGCGCAACGCCAAAATCGGTAAGGATCAACTGGGACAGCGAAAGCGCGAGTGATACCGTCGCCCTAGGGGAAGCCAGCAAAACTTGGGCGCACTTAAGGCCCCCTCGCGAACTACAGGAACTAAACAAAGTCACCCGCCAATCATTGCTACAAATCACCGACACCTTTCAGAGAAGCCCATCTGATCGCCCCCTCTTGCAAACCAGCGAGGGAGCGTCCGCTCTAAAGGTCCAAGGACGAACAATTCATCAACTCTCCGCCATTGATGAGCTAATACCCACAGAATTTATCCGACTGAGATCAGGGCAGATCAAACCGGTGGAGGTGTCGGGGCTCGGAGTCCCTCTCTCTGTGCACCTACCAAAGTCGGAAAATGACCCGATGCTGCCGACACATGGGATCTGGATCCCAGTCACCGCTGTCTTAAATCTAGATCAGCCGCGAAAGCCTGTTTTAGAGCTCTTGGATCCGACACGGGTAGGGCAAGTGCCGGTGGGCAGCGCCACCATGCCGCTGGCCGCCAACTTCACTGCCCCTCTGGCACGTGACTTCCAGGACCGGGCAGGTGAGCTTCTCGATTTTGGAGCCTTAGTGAACTTCGATAAGTATTCTCAGTTTTTGGGACTCACACGTGCCTCATCCTTCGGGCCTGACAAAGAAGTCGTGATTCTAACCCATGGTATTTTCTCCGATCCCACCACTTGGGATAAAGCGCTCAACAGCTTTTTCCGCGATGAAGATTTGCGCAACCGCTACGAATTTTGGCTTTTTGGCTACCCAACCGGTGCCCCGATCCCGTATCTAGCATCAGAACTACGGCGTGAAATTCATGATCTAATCGCCTACCGCGCTTCTCAGGGAGCGCCCGATACCCGCATCACCCTAGTAGGCCACAGCATGGGGGGGCTGCTTTCTAAAGCGATGATCCAAACCTCTGGCAAGGATACTTGGGACAAGCTTTTTACCGTGTCACCTGAAGAGTTAGACATGAGCACTGAAGATCAGCAACTCCTAGAGTCCATGGTTTTCTTTGAGCCGATAGATCAGGTCAAACGAGTTGTCTTTATCGCTACACCTCACCGAGGAAGCCGACTTGCCGATTTTGCTCCCATCGAGTTAGTAGCAAAAGCGATCAAAGTCCCGCAAGTATTGCTGCATATGTCAAACAGCCTGCTCAGCGACAATCGGGAATACCTAACACCACTAGCGATGCAACTGCTGCGCAAAGGCGATACGGCAGTGGTTAACCTCCAAGAAGGCGCAGCTAGTCTGAGCATCAATGCAAATGCGTTCAACCTCAACAAGGGTGTCGCCCTCCATTCCATCATGGGGAACATCCGGCCTGCCGGTCGCAAGGACGTTCGAAAGTCTGGAGACGGCGTGGTCTCCTACCGCAGCTCCCATCTAGAAGGCGTCCAGTCTGAAACAGTGATCGATGGAGTAGGCCACGCCATACACCGGAAAGAGGAAACTTTTCAGGAAATCATCCGCATCCTGAAAGGTCGCTGATAACGTGACTCTAAAACGTCCCGATTATTCTGCAGACTCTTCCGACTCGCTTTCTTCACCGTCTCCGGCCAAATCATCGTCACTTACAACAAGGGCAACGTCCTGAATCAGTTCGCCTTGCTTTGTTTTCATGAGGATCACACCTGAGGTGTTCCGGCCAGCAAGCCGTGCCTCAGCTGCCTTGATGCGCACCGACTGACCCGCATTCGTCATCAGCATGAGCTCATCTCCCTCATTCACCTTCACAGCACTGATCACTTTGCCAGTTTTCTCAGTGACCTTCATGGTAATAACACCCTTACCACCACGACCACGCGTTGGGTAATCTTCGAACGGAGTTCGCTTACCAATGCCATTTTCACTAATGACGAGCAGCTGGTGCTCAGACTCCACTACCTCTAGAGAAACCAGGAAATCCCCCTCGCCCGGACGGATCCCCATAACACCAGTAGATGTCCGCCCCATAGACCGGACGGTATCCTCACTACAGCGCACGCAAAAGCCACTGTTCGTGACGAGCACCACTTCATCATCGCCAGTGGTCAGTTTTACATCGATCAGGGTATTTCCTTCCTCGATGTTAATCGCCTTGATACCATCTTTGCGGAAATTCCTAAAAT
>JAHDIL010000003.1:0-6535 GCA_020630835.1 Verrucomicrobiota bacterium | reverse complement strand
GCTTCGTCTTTTTCACCTTACCGGAACGGGTGGCAAAGAACACAAATTGGTCCTCTACAAAAGTCGCATCCTTATCCTCAGCCCCCTGAGCGACGATACGCAACACAGAGGCTACCTT
Source organism: Verrucomicrobiota bacterium (assembly GCA_020630835.1). Classification (GTDB taxonomy): domain Bacteria; phylum Verrucomicrobiota; class Verrucomicrobiia; order Verrucomicrobiales; family DEV007; genus Arctic95D-9. The sequence goes on along the minus strand of JAHDIL010000003.1, from coordinate 6,417 downwards.
TTCATCATTCTGTAAGTTGAGGAGGTTTTTGATCGAACGCCCTTTAGATGTTCGGCTTCCCTCGGGAATCTGGAAAACACGTTCAACGAACACGCGCCCCGTATCCGTAAAGAACATCAGGTAGTCGTGAGCTGTCGCAGTGAAGAGATGCTCAACGAAATCTTCTACCTCGTCTTCTTCGCGCGCTTCACGCGTCTCCATCCCCTTAAGGCCCCTACCGCCACGAGCCTGGGTGCGATACTCCGCCGCCAAGGTGCGGTTGATGTAACCACGGTGAGAAATAGTAATTATGTTAGACTCGTTAGCAATCAGATCGACGGTGGCAATCTCCCCTTCGTCATGGGCAAAATCAGTCAGGCGAGGCGTTCCATATTTGGTTTTCACCTCCTGGAGTTCTTCCTTAATGATCGAGAGGACACGTTCTTCACGAGCCAAAATATCGAGCAAATCACGAATGCGCTCCAGCAGCTCATCGTATTCGTTCTTTACCTTCTCTCGCTCGAGACCAACGAGCTGATAGAGCCTGAGCTCGAGGATATGATCTACCTGACGGTCGGTGAAAACATACTTACCATCAACGATTTTGAGACTCGGCTGATCGCGCAAGAGGAGGCCAAGAGCTTCGGCAGCTGATGGCTCAAAGTGATAGGCCTTAATCTTAGCGCGCGCCTCATCGCGCGTCTTCGAATCACGAATCATCTTAATGAAGTCATCGAGATTCCCTAGAGCTAGCAGGAAGGCCTCCAGCTTCTCCGCCTGCTCCTCCGCCTTACCCAACAAGTAACGCGTGCGGCGCAGCACCACCTCACGACGGTGCTCGATGTAGCAGAGGATAGCATCCTTAAGATTAAGCAAACGTGGACGACGATGATCGATCGCCAGCATGTTCGCTGAGAAGGAAGTCGCCAGAGCGGTATGCTTATAGAGATTGTTCAGAACAACTTGCGAGCGAGCGTCACGCTTCAGATCCACTACCACGCGGGTGTTTTCATCAGACTCGTCACGAACAGCGCTGATCTCCGGGATGACTTTTGTGTTCGCTAGTTCAGCAATGCGTTCGACAAGGCGTGCCCGGTTAACGGCGAAGGGGATCTCTGTGATGATGATTTGTTCCCGCCCCTTGGCGTCTTCGACTATGTTGGCACGGCCTCGCACCTTAATACTACCACGCCCTGTCTTGGCGTAATCGTAAACCCCGCGTGTGCCGAGAATGGTGCAACCGGTAGGAAAGTCAGGACCTTTGATGTATTCCATCAAACCCTCAACAGTGATGGACGGATCATCGATCGTCGCACAAATCCCATCCACCACTTCACCGAGGTTGTGCGGGGGAATGTTAGTCGCCATACCGACGGCGATACCCGTTCCACCATTGACCAAAAGATTCGGGAAAGCAGCGGGGAACACCACTGGCTCCTGCTGTGAATCATCGTAGTTGGAAACAAAGTCGACCGTCGCCTTGTCCATGTCTGACATCAGAACATGACCGAGGTGCGTCAGACGAGCCTCTGTATATCGCATCGCGGCGGGAGGATCGCCCTCGACAGAACCGAAGTTCCCCTGGCCGTCTACCAACGTATCCCGCATGGACCACGGCTGAGCCATGTTAACAAGCGTTGGATAAATCGTAGCCTCACCATGAGGGTGGTAGTTACCTGAGGTGTCACCGCAAATTTTGGCGCACTTACGATACTTCTTACCTGGAGCAAGATTGAGGTCGTTCATCGCCAACAGGATGCGTCGTTGCGAGGGCTTAAGGCCATCACGCACATCAGGTAAGGCGCGGGAAACGATGACGGACATCGAATAGTCGAGAAAGGAATTCGACATTTCATCAGCCACGCTGATGGGTTCGATGTCTCCGTGAGAAATGGGTTCGCTAGGGTCTGACACGGCAGGAAGCGGTTAGGTGTGAGTGAAAGGTGTTTCGGAAAAAAGAAATCGGCTTATACGTCGAGATTTCGAACGTTCAGTGCGTTATCCTCGATAAATTGACGGCGCGGCTCGACGACATCCCCCATAAGAATGGTAAAGATGCGGTCGGCCTCGACCTGGTTTTCTTCGTCCAACTTGACGCGGAGAAGCTTGCGATACTCAGGGTCCATCGTGGTGGTGAAAAGCTCTTTGGCGTTCATCTCCCCGAGACCTTTGAAGCGGGCAATATCCATACCTCGTCCCCCGATCTCGACGACGGTATCCAGGATATCTGGGATGCTGAAGATAGGATGAACTTTCGCATTATCGCCAGATCCCTCAGTGAACTGGAAAAGCGGCTGATCAGGATTGGCGAAGTTGTGAATATCAATCGTGAGCTCTTTTAACTCATGGATCAAACGCATCATACTGCGCGACTCTCGAATCTCCACGACTCGGATGCGGCGCTGAGGCCCATCAGATGCCGCGGGCGCAGCATCTGCCTCTTCACCTTCCTCCGCAGCATCGTCGTCCGCGGCCAAATTAAGGGAGGGCTCATTTTTCGAAAATTCAGCAAGAGCTGTCTGGTCGAGAAAGTATTTCACCTCAATATCATTTCCCTGGCGAATCTGCACAAGATATTCCGGGAGCTTCCCATCGACAGAAGCAGCAAGATAGTCCTGAAATTCTCCCGAATTCCGCATGATTACCTTACTGTTGGCAAGGAGGGTCTGCAGCTTGCTCAAGATCAGACGCAAATTCTCATCAGACACCTCTACAGCATCTCCGGATTGATGATTAGTCAGTGTAACATCATCCGCACCGAGCTTGATGAGGATCTCGCTCAACTCTTCGTCATCCTGAACGTATTGCTCTTTCTTGCGCCGGGTAATACGGTAGAGGGGTGGCTGCGCAATGTAAACGTAGCCACGTCGCACCAACTCGGCCATCTGACGGCAGAAGAAAGTCAGAAGGAGCGTCCGGATGTGCGAACCATCGACATCCGCATCAGTCATGATAATGATCTTGTGATAACGGACTTTCTCGATGTCGAAAGAACCCTCCATATCACCATCCCCAATCCCAGCACCAATGGCCGTGATCATGGTCTGAATTTCTTTGTTTTGAAGCACTTTGTCTAAACGCGCCTTCTCAACATTAATGAGCTTGCCTCGAATCGGCAAAATCGCCTGCGTGCGTCGGTCGCGCCCCTGCTTAGCCGAGCCACCCGCAGAGTCACCCTCCACAATATAGAGCTCACTTTCCTCGGGATCGCGACTAGAGCAGTCTGCCAGCTTTCCGGGAAGACCTCCGCCGGACATGGCTGACTTGCGAACAGTCTCACGCGCCTTGCGAGCCGCCTCACGAGCTCGTGCTGCATTGACTACCTTCTCCACCATCTTTTTGGCGAGAGTCGGATTTTCTTCAAAAAATTCGGATAGCCCCTCATAGACAATAGAGCCGACGACGCCCTCCACCTCGTTATTGACAAGCTTTTCCTTGGTCTGGGAGCTAAAACGCGGGTTCGGGTGCTTTATGCTGAGCACGGCGATCAGCCCCTCACGACAATCATCACCGGTAAGAACCGGATCCTTATCCTTAAGCAGCTTGTTCGCCTTGGCGTAGTTATTAATGGCGCGCGTCAGAGCACCGCGAAGACCGGAGAGGTGAGTTCCACCATCTCCATTGGGAATAGAGTTGGCGTAACAAAGAATGTTCTCATGATAGTCCCCCGTGTATTGGAGAACGATATCACCGTAGCACTCATCCTCGAGCGTCTTGCCAGCATCGTCGATTTCAACCATGCGCTTGCCCGCGAGGACGATAGGCGTCTCGTGCACCAAATCTTTATTCTCACTCAGCTGCTTAACAAACTCGACAATTCCATCCTGATAAAAGAACTCAGCCGTCGCTTTCGACTCCTCGCGCTCATCCTCAAGAATAATGCGAACGCCAGGGTTGAGAAACGCAAGCTCGCGCAGCCGGTGACTTAGGTAATCAAACTCGAAATCAATCCCTCCGGTGAAGATAGTTTCATCAGGGAAAAACGATATGCGCGTCCCTGTTCGGTCGGCACTTTTCAGCTCACCAACCACTTCAAGCGGCTTTGTCGTCTTGCCTCGCTCGAACTCAATGCGGTGAATCTTCCCATCGCGAAAAACCTCTGCTACAAACCAGTCTGAAAGAGCGTTCACGCACTTCGCACCGACACCGTGAAGACCACCCGAAAATTTATAGGCTCCCTGCCCAAATTTACCGCCAGCATGGAGGCTCGTCAGCACCAGCTCAACAGCGGGAATGCCTGATTTTTCATGAATATCGACTGGGATCCCCCGCCCATCATCCTCCACCGAGATGGATCCATCAGATTGCATCTTAATGGTGATGATATCGCAGAAGCCAGCCAAATGCTCATCGATGGAGTTATCCAACACCTCGAAAACGCAGTGATGCAGACCCTTTTTCGTCGACGGGTCTCCGATATACATACCCGGGCGCTTGCGAACGGCTTCTAGCCCCTCCAGCTTATCGATCTGCCCAGCATCATAATCACCAGCGGGTTTCGGTGGACTCAGATCTTCTGCGGTTTCCGACATAAGACAAAAAGTGGTTTTCTATGGGCGAGATACGCCTCGCACGGTTACTCCTCCTCCCCCTCGGTAACGCAGCCTTTCTATCTGTGAAAAGCCCTTGCTATAAAGAGGTTTCAGGAATTCGCATTCTAGCGAAACCGAATGGGAAAGCAAACTTTTCCCCCAATTTGAAGGGGTTTTTGTTAAGAATACCTAATTTCTCGAACAATCATCTCGAGTGAGATGATTTCCATACTCAGAAAACGCCAAAAAAACTGTTACGACATGCCTGAAGCGCTTTTGCGTTGCCCTACCTCTAGGACTGCGGGTAGGCTGAACTCCCATTCATTCACGTGCAACTCATGGACAAACCTCCCGCTGCCCCACCTTCCGTCATCGCCCACAGCAAAGAGCGCGAACACGGCAAAATCCTCTCGATTCTCCATTTTGTTTACGGAGCGCTCGCTATCGCCATGATCGGATTTCTCATCCTGCACTACTCTGTAATGTCATCGGTCATGGATTTTCAGGATACCATGATGACCGACCCGGAAATCAAATCCGAACTTGATGCCGTCGGCTATGGGCAATCGATGGAAATCATCAATCGCTTCTTTTTGACCATGTATCTTGTTAGCGGGTTTTCCCTCCTTGTCGTAGGCATTCTCAACATTCTCGCTGGCGTGGGCCTTCTCAAGTTTCAGTGGAAAGCTCTCATTTACGTTGCTTCAGCTCTTAACTGCCTGAGCGTGCCACTTGGAACCACTCTCGCTGTCTTCACCTTCATGAATCTCGCGAAACCAGAGGTGTCACGGCTATTCGAAAGGCTAGAAGACTGAATGGTTTCGAGCAAAGAGACGCCTAAGCGGCTCATTGCACAAAAAGAAACTCGCGAGAGTTCAGGAGAACTCGAATCAATCCCGATTGATCAAACATAACCGAATCCTGCTCCCGCCCACTCACTAAGAGCTGACGCTCCGATTCCGCCGGCGGCCGCCCTAAAAAGGCGAGAAAGACGGTCTCAATTTGCTCGCCAAAGTCTTCATCCTTTAACTGCCGAGATAAGGCCGAGAGGGGATGGCTTAGCCCTCCTGCCACGTCACTATTCAATAGGGCCAACACCTGGGTGATGCTAGGTTCATCACTCTCATTCGAAATCAATTCACGATCACTCTGTCCGAACTCGCGAAGAAAGTGCCCCGGTCTAGCCGGCGTATCCATGTCGGACGCCCGCCGAAGATCTTTTGTTATCCGCTGAAAGTGTCTCACCTGGCGCTCGGCATGACCTTTTTTATCATCACCTAGCAACTCTTTCGCCAACACTTCTAAAGAGGCAATAGCATCGTTTTTCTGCCGACGCAGGGCATCATCATCTTCAGGAAAAAAAGATGCTTGTAAGTGTTTTAGCGCGCCCCCTTGACTCTGCCCCATCATTGCCCCCTCATTCACAGAACTCAGCGACTTCAAGGCTGCAGGCTCAACATCGTCCAATCCTGCGCTCGCATTCCACTGCTTTGAACTAATCTCTCCAAGCTGGTCGATAAAGGTGGCTTGCTGCACTAGCACCTCATACTCTCGCTGAACCTCTCGCAACTGACGACTGAGCTTGCGATAGCGGTCCTTGTCTTCATCGGCTCTCGCCTCCGCAGCCTGGGCTCGCAAGCGCTGAACATTTTTCTCCCCCGCAGCTCGTTTCGATGCTAACTGTTGCACCAGAGCGATCACCTCAGCCTGATCGAGATTTTCCATGGCAAGCTCGCGCAACTGCATCTCGACGAGTTTTGTCCGAATCTTCAAATCACGCTCCTGAGAGAAATCTGTATCGGGAATCACAAGACCTACAAGGCTGTCCCAGATCTCCTCAGCAGAAAGCCTCCTCAAAACGGGACCTTCAAATTGATGGGCCACTTTTTCGAGAGCATCGACCGCG